>JAJEIJ010000009.1:0-109572 GCA_022827725.1 Acidimicrobiia bacterium | reverse complement strand
GCACCCCTCCGAGCTGTCGCTGCACTACTGTCGTTCACTGAGCCTCCGTTCGCAGTCCGGGATCACAACAGACCCACACTGCCACGGAGGCTCAACCCATCAAAGGACCCGAACCGTCAACAAGGTCCATGGGCATTACAGCTAGTGCAAAACATGGCATCCCCAAGAGAAAGAAAGCGGTAGCCCTCGTCTAGCGCCGTGGCATAGAGATCGCGCCAGCGGGGGCCCACGAAGGCAGCCAAAAGGGCCAGCAGGCTGGACCGGGGCAGATGGAAGTTGGTGAGCATGGCGTCCACCACCGCGAACTGGTGTCCCGGCTTGATGAACAGATCGGTGGAGCCACTGGCCGATCCGGTGGCCGCGGCCGATTCCAGCGCCCGCACCACGGTTGTGCCCACGGCTACCACCCGCTCAGCCCGGACGCAGGCGGCCAGCGTGGCCTCGGGGATCCGGTACGTCTCGGTGTGCATGACGTGGTCCTCGAGCTCGTCCGCCACAACTGGGGTGAACGTGGCCGTTCCCACGGCCAATTCCAGCTGGCACACCCTGGCCCCAACCGACCGGCAGCGGTCCAGCACCGCTGGGGTGAAGTGGAGCCCCGCGGTGGGCGCGGCAGCCGACACCGGCCGATCGGCATAGACCGTCTGGTAGCGCTCGACATCGGCCAACTCCTCGGTGACATAAGGGGGAAGCGGCACTTCCCCGGCTCGATCCATGAGGGCATTGGCGTCGCCAATCGGCTTCACCCATCGCCTTCCGTCGTCGCCGATACGCTCCCCTACTTCCAAAACGGGCTGCTCCTCGAACCACAGCTCGACGCCCGGCCGCACCCGCCGGCCTGGCCGCACCAAGGCGCTCCACCAGCCGTGGGCTCCCGGTTCCAGCAACAAGACCTCCACCTGGCCTCCGGTGGCCTTGCGTAGCTTCAGCCGGGCACTCATGACCCGGCTGTCATTCACCACCAACACGTCGCCAGGGCTCAAGAGATCGGGCAGGTCACGGGTCAAGCGATGCTCGGGAGGAGCGCCAGAACCTCGGTCCACCAGCAGCCGGGAGCTATCCCGGGGCTCAGCCGGCTGCTGGGCGATGGCGGCATCGGGCAGCTCGTAGTGAAGCTCCGAAGTCCGCATGAGCAGTTTCTACCCCACCGTTGCGCTTATCCCGAAAACCGACATACCCGCCCGGTAGTTTGGGGCTGATGCTGGTGATAGGGATCGATCCCGGCCTGTCGCGCTGCGGCTACGGCGTTGTCCGCCAAAAGGGCCGCGCCACCGAGGCCGTGGCCGCCGGAATCATCCGCACCGACAAAGACGATCCCATTCCCCGACGGCTGTATGAGCTTCAAAATGAGCTTGTCGACTTGATGGGTACATACAACCCAGACGCGATGGCCATCGAGCAAGTGCTGTTCCAGGTGAACGTGCGCACCGCCATGGGGGTGGGCCAGGCCAGCGGGGTGGCCATGGCCGCCGCAGTGGGGGCGGGTGCCGAGGTATTCGAGTACTCGCCCACGCAGATCAAGAAGGCGGTAACCGGCTGGGGCGGTGCCGACAAAGACCAGATGGGCAAGATGGTGCAGACCTTGCTGGGGCTTCCCCAGCCCCTGAAGCCAGCAGACGCCTCTGATGCAGTGGCGGTAGCCCTTTGTCATCTGGCCCACGCCCCGACCCGATCTAGCATCCAGGCCGCGGTGTGATCGGGCTGCTGCGGGGCACGCTCGTTTTGCGTGACGGGGAGGAGGTCATGCTGGAGATCGCAGGGATCGGTTATCGGGTCACTGTCTCGCCGGAGACCGCCGTCGCACTTGGCGAACCGGGCCAGGAGGCGCTGCTGCATATCCACCACCACATCCGAGAGGACGCCCAAACCCTCTACGGGTTCGTGACTCCTGATGAGCGGCGGACGTTCGAGGCGCTGCTGTCGGCCCACGGGGTGGGCCCGGCGCTGGCTATGGCCATCCTGTCGGTCCACCGGCCGGAGGCGCTCGCCACCATCCTGGCCACCGACGACATCGACGCCCTGTGTCTCATTCCCGGTGTGGGCAAGAAGACCGCCACTCGGCTGCTCGTGGAGCTCAAATCCCGCCTCGATATCGGCGACGTGACCACTGCGGTGGCATCCAGTGAACCGTCCGCCGGGCCGCCCGATGCCCGCAGCGAGGTGCGTCAAGCTCTGGCCGAGCTGGGCTATGGCGCCGAGGAGATCAGCGGTGCCATCCAGTCCCTGCCAGCCGGCGACGACCCCGGCGCTCTGCTCAAGTCAGCCCTCCAGCACCTGGCCACTCGGGCATGAGTCCCGACCACGAGCATCCGGCCGCAAGCGGGCAGCCATGAGCGAGCGTGAAGAGCTGTTGGCGGGAACCACTCTCCCCGAGGAGGAGGGGGCCGAAGCCGGGCTGCGACCTACTCGATTGGAAGACTTCGTGGGCCAAGGGGAGCTGAAGGAGCACCTCCATATCATTCTGGGGGCGGCTCGGGCCCGGTCTCAGCCGGCCGACCATCTGCTGTTCGCCGGCCCCCCCGGCTTGGGCAAGACCACCTTGGCCCACATCGTGGCCAAGGAGATGGAGGCCGGGCTGCACGTCACGTCGGGCCCGGCGTTGGAGCGAGCCGGCGACCTGGCTGCCATCCTCTCCCGGTTGGAAGATGGCGATGTGCTGTTCATCGACGAGATACACCGGCTGCCCCGAATCGTCGAAGAGGTGATGTACCCGGCCATGGAGGACTTCAACGTCGACATCGTGCTGGGCAAAGGGCCCGCGGCGCGTTCGCTCCGCCTGGAGCTGTCCCGGTTCACCCTGGTGGGGGCCACCACTCGCACCGGTCTCATCACCGGGCCGCTTCGGGACCGGTTCGGGCTGGTGTCGCGGCTCGACTACTACACCACCGCCGATTTGGAAGCCATCGTCGTTCGGGCCGCGGCCATCCTTGACATCCAGATCGATCCGGCGGGCGCAGCCGAAATCGCCTGTCGGGCCCGAGGCACCCCCCGGATCGCCAATCGGCTTTTGCGCCGAGTGCGGGACTACGCCGAGGTCCGGGCCGACGGGAAGATCGACCAGCAGACCGCGGCCGCCGGGTTGAACCTGTTCGCCGTCGATCAGGCCGGTTTGGACAAGATCGACCGGGCCATCTTGTCGGCGCTCTGCGAGCGCTTCGGCGGCGGCCCGGTCGGCCTCTCAACCCTGGCCATCAGCGTCAGCGAGCCCGCCGAGACCGTCGAAGATGTGTACGAGCCGTTCCTCATCCAACAGGGCCTGCTCATGCGCACTCCTCGGGGCCGAGTAGCCACCCCCACCGCCTGGCACCATCTGGGCCTGACCCCACCCGACAGCGCCTCAGATCAGTCGAACTTGTTCGACTGACCAAGCTCAATTGGCGGCGGCTTGCAGGATGTCGTCGGGGATGTCGAAGTTGGCGTAGACGTCTTGGACGTCGTCGTGGTCGTCGAGGGCGTCGATGAGGCGGAGGACGGAGCGGGCGGACTCGGCGCTGTCGACACCCACCACTGACGTGGGCAGCATGGTGGAGTTTGCCGACATGAAGACGATGCCGGTGTCGGCCAAGGCGTCGCGCATCGACGAGAGGTCGGAGGGATCGCAGGTGAGCCTCCAGGTGTCGCCCTCATCGGCCAAATCCTCGCCCCCGGCATCGAGGACAGCCATCATCAGTTCGTCCTCATCCACCGAGCGGTCCAAGATCACCACCCCCTTGCGCTCGAACTGCCAGGCCACCGCACCAGGCTCGGCCAGCGATCCCCCATTGCGGGTGAACAGCGCCCGCACCTCCGAGCTGGTGCGGTTGCGGTTGTCGGTGAGCGTCTCCACATACAGGGCGACACCGCCGGGGGCGTAGCCCTCATAGAACACCGACTCGTAGGCCACCCCCTCCAGCTCACCCGTCCCCCGCTTGATGGCCCGCTCGATGGTGTCGAGGGGCACCGAGTTGTCCCGGGCCTTCTGGAACATGGTGCGCAGGGTGGGGTTGGCATCGGGATCGCCGCCCCCCTCACGAGCGGCCACCTCCACTTGGCGGATCAGCTTGGCGAAAAGCTTGCCCCGGCGTTTGTCGGCCGCCCCTTTGCGGTGCTTGATGGTGGCCCATTTGGAGTGTCCTGACACCGGTGCCCTCCCTATTCCTGTTCCACAAACCAGCGGTGGCCGGTGGACCAATCCTGTTCCACAAACCAGCGGTGGATTCGATCGTCTTGGGCCAACTCAGGGTGGAACGACGACACCACCGTCGAGCCTTGGCGACACAGCACCGGCACCCCGTCCAATTCGGCCAACACCTCCACGTCACGGCCCACCGACTCGACAACCGGGGCTCGAATGAACACCCCGGGAAAGGCCGATTCCCATCCTTCGATGTCGATCGGCGCGTGAAATGACTCTGATTGTCGGCCGTATCCGTTGCGCCGCACCGTGGCGTCAATGGCGCCAAAGCGATGCTGGCCGGGATAGCCGTCCACCACCTCGGCGGCCAAGAGGATCATCCCGGCACAAGTGCCAAGCACCGGCAGGCCGTCGGCCAGTCGATCGGCCAGCGGATCGCCCAAGCCGTTGGCGTCCAGCAGCTTGGAGATGGCGGTGGACTCCCCGCCAGGGATGACGAGGCGGTCGACTTCGGCCAGTTCTTCGGGGGTGCGGACCTGGACCGCGGCCACCCCTATTCGATTGAGGACCTGCTCATGCAGCCCGAATGCCCCCTGAAGGGCCAAGACCCCGACCTTCACCCGGGGGCTCCGAGTCTCGAGGCGACGCTTCGATCTGCTGCACGCTCAGCCGCTGCTACCAGCCGCGGTCGGCCAGGCGGGTTTCGAGGCCGTCGATCTCCAAACCCGGCATGGGCTCGCCCAAGCCGCGGCTTACCTTGGCCAGGATGTGGGGATCGCGGTAGTTGGTGGCGGCCTCCACAATGGCTTTGGCCCGAGGAGCAGGATCGGAAGACTTGAAGATCCCCGAGCCCACGAACACGGCCTCAGCGCCAAGCTGCATGACCAGTCCGGCGTCGGCGGGAGTCGAGATTCCCCCCGCGCAGAACATCGGCACGGGCAGCCAGCCGATCTCGGCCACCTCGCGCACCAGCGGCAAAGGGGCCCGGAGTTGCTTGGCCCAGTCGAACAGCTCGGCGGAATCGGCCTGGGTGATCTTGCGGATGTCCCCGATGATCGACCGGAGATGGCGGACGGCCTCCACGATGTTGCCGGTGCCGGCCTCGCCTTTCGACCGGATCATGCAGGCGCCCTCGGAGATTCGCCGCAGCGCCTCTCCCAAGTTGGTGGCCCCGCACACGAACGGCACGGTGAACGCCCACTTGTCGATGTGGTGGGCTTCGTCGGCCGGGGTCAGCACCTCGCTCTCGTCGATGTAGTCCACATCCAGGGCTTCGAGAATCTGGGCTTCCACAAAGTGGCCGATCCGCGCCTTGGCCATGACCGGGATGGTCACCGCCTGCTGGATGCCAGTGATCATCTCCGGATCGCTCATGCGGGCCACCCCGCCATCGCGTCGGATGTCGGCGGGAACCCGCTCCAGAGCCATCACCGCCACCGCTCCGGCGTCCTCGGCCACCTTGGCCTGATCGGGGGTGACCACGTCCATGATGACCCCGCCCTTGAGCATCTCGGCCAGTCCACGTTTGACCAACGTGGTCCCCGTCTCGCGGCCCGACATCGACTCAGCAGCCATGGTTGCAGTCTATGGCTTCGCGCATCGCAATCGTGATGTCGGTTTTCCGCCGGCAGCTCGGATCAGCGGTTTTTGAGCAGGTTCTCAGCGAAGTCCTGCACCATCACCAGCACGTCTCCCCCGGGTAGAGCGATGAAGGTCTGGCCCGGGGTGAGCCGTACCGGATTGCCGTTGTTGTCGGTGACCTGCCAGGGCTGGTTTGCCGATGGCCGGGTCCACCGGCCCCGAATCAGATGGCCATCGGTGAACACCAGAGCACCCCCGCCCTCAGAATCAACGGTGATCGCTTCGGGACAGTAGGAGCAGGCCGCGCTGCCGGTGTAGCCGGTTTGCAGAACTACCACGTTGGCGGGAGTTACCTGGACAGGGGCGACATCGGGGTTGGGAGTGCCATTGGAGTGGCGGGCCATGTCGACATGGGGGGTTCCGTCTTGCCAGCGAGCCCAACCGCCAGCCTCAGAATCCCAGGCAAAATGGGCGATTGTGCCGCCGAGATAGCGGACCTCCACACCGGGCACCGGCTCCGCCTCCGCCGGCAGCGGCTCTCCTTCTCTGCGGTACTCGAAAAGAGGTTCGGGGGCCTTCAAATTGCTGGGAGCGGAATCCCAGATTCTCGAGGTGGTGGTGTACAAGTTCCAAGGGGGAACTCGGTCAGCAATCCGCCAGTAGTCGTTGGGCAGGCCATCCCAACGCAGTTCGTAGAGTTTGCCAGCCGACTGGCCTTGGGATATCTCCCGCAGCACACCAGGATTTGCCCCCGAATGGCCGTACACCGGCTGGCCGAAATTGGCCAGGATGTCGGTATCGGAGCTGCGAGCGGAGCGAACCGGACCGAGCGAGATGGCATCCTGGCTGTGGAACACCGCCATGAGCCGGGTGATGGTCTCAACTCTCACTTCGATGAGCACATCGGCCTGGTTGATGCCGGTCTGGGGGCGCCCCACGCTGCTGGTGCCGATCTTCACGGCCAGCGCCGGCCGGTCCATGATGGACGGATCCACCAGCGGCTCGCCGGTCAGCGGCTCGGTGGGTCCTGGCGTCGGGGTGGGCGTGGCCGGGTCGGGGTCGGGGTCACCGGGTTCTGTCGAGTCGGGGTCGGGGGCAGTGCCGTCGTCGAGGGCTTCGTCGGCGCCATCGCTCCCGGTGGCACCGGTGTCGCCGCGGGCCGGCTCTGTGGTGCTGCCCGGGGAATCGCCGCCGCTGTCTCCGCCAGGAGCACTCGTCACTTCCTCTGGGGTCGGCTGGGCGGCGCCCGCCGGCTGGTCTCCGCCGGGTTCTTCCTCCGAGCCTCCGCAGGCCGCGGCCAACAGGGCAACGGCCAACAGGGCCGCGGCAATCCCCCCGCGCCGACGGGCGCCCGGACGGGGGGGCTTGCCGGCCGTCAAAGCTCGGTCAGCGCGGCAATCCGAGTATCCAGCCGGGGATGGCGGATGGCGTCGGCGATGCCCCAATCGGGCTCATCGATCCACATGTGAAGCGCTGCCACCGTTGGCGATGGTACCTGAGCTGCCTGGGCAGAAAGTGTCATCAGCGCAGACAACAGGCCGGGAGGGTACCGAGTGAGAGAAACCGCCTCGAAGTCGGCGGCCAGGCCCCGCTGGGCGGGCAGCACCCGGTCCATCACCCGGCGACGCAGCCAGCCGACCGTTGTGAGCGGCCAGGCCAACAGAACTCCGGCCAGCGTCTCGAATGCGGCATCGCATCGACGAATCCGGCAGAGGTGATGGGCCACCAGCCCTTCCAGCTCGATGCGCTCGAGTTGCTCCACTGCGCCGGATGTGACGACGATGGCCGCGTGGGCGGGGGTGCGGGCCGCGGCCAGAGAGTTGATCGAATGGGAGTGGATCACCCGCAGTTCGGGGGTGGGGATGCCGTGGCTGACGCAAAGGCCCTCCAACACGTTTTCGATCGCCTCCTCCACTTCGCCGTGGGGAGCGGTGCTCTTGGTGAGGCGAAGAAGGAGTCGCCACGCGGCCAAGTGCAGTCCTATGGCCGCAACCACACCGACGATCGCGCCGATCACCAAACAAACAAGCCAGGGCAATCCGATCAAGACCAGGATCGCCAGAACCACCGCGCCGACAATCACCCCCAGTGTGACGAGGGCAGCTGCGGACCGGCGTCGGCTTGTGCTCATTCGACCTCCTGGCTTTCTCGCCGCGGGGGCTGGGGGCTGCGGACCCGGCGGCGGGCAGCCAGGTCGGTATAGATCTCGGCATAGCGGCTGGCCAGCGTGTCCATGGAGAACTGGTGGGCTCGGTCGAGTCCCGATTCCACCAAGGATGCCGCGGTGTCTTCGTCGAACAGCACCCGCTTCAGGGCCGCGGCCAACGCCGCGGGATCGCCCGGCTCGGAGAGAAGCGCGTCGCGACCGGGCCGGGCGACGATGGCGTAGGCGTCGAGATCGGAAGCCACGATCGGAGTCTTCGCCGCCATGGCCTCAAGCAGCACCACGCCGAATGACTCGCCGAACAGAGACGGGGCGCAGAACACGTCGGCCCCCCGCAAGCGGGCCTTCTTCTCGGCGTCGGAAATCCTACCCAGCCATTCAACCCGGGGATCATTGCCGGTGCGCGCTCTCAGGGCATCGGTCTCGGGGCCATCGCCTCCCACCCACAGCCGCACTTCATCGGGCAGATGTTGGAGGGCGTCGATGAGGATGCCCAATCCCTTGCGAGGCTCGTGGCGGCCCACGAAGAAGATGGTGGGACAAGGCGCATTGATCGGCTCGGCTGAGGGGGCATCCAACTCCACTCCGTTGAACACCAGCTCGTATCGACCGCCCAACTCCCCCTCAGCCAAGCGGCGGGCGTCCTCGGATACCGCGCAGCGATAGTCCAGGCGGTTGGCCACTGCTCGCACTATGGGGCGCAGATACTGGTAGGCGGTGCTGTGGCCGGCCCGGTGGAAGGTGCCCAGCAACGGCGCCGACTTCATCACGGCCGCGGTGTTGGTGGGGCCGGGGGCGAGGGGCTCGTGGAGGTGGAGCACGTCGAATTGCTCATCGCGCAGTACTCGTATGGTGCGGAGTTGGGCCGGAGGGTCGGGGGCCAGGGGGGCGATGGAGCCGTTGGCCGCGGTGGGCAGGCTGTTGCCCAAGGGGGTGACCGACTCGTCGGGGGGAGGACCATCGCACGGGGCCAGCACCCGGGCTTCCACCCCCATCCGACGCAGGGAGCGGGCCAGTCCCATCACCTGGCCTTGGACACCGCCGGGGATGGTGAGGGAGTAGGGGCAAACCAGGCCGACCCTCATCCGGGCGTCCTCACTCGCGCGGACCGCTCAACTTGGTCAGGCTGCTGGTGCAGGCCCCTTCGTTGCTGGCGGAATCTTTGGAGGGCTTCTTCATCGCTGGGCCAGTTGGTCTGCATCAGGTGCCACTGCTCTGGAGCGGCGCGGATCAGCTCTTCCAAAGCCAGAGCCAGATCTTGGGTGACCCGGGTCACGTCGGCCCGCAAGCGGCCCTGTCGCTCAGCGGGAACCGGAGGGAGCACCACACCCCGGTGGTTGGGCCCGTCTTGGTAGACCGCGGTGGGCAGAATCGCCGCGCCGGTCCGCAGAGCGAGGGTGGCTGGGCCGCCGGGCAACAGGGTGCGCTCACCGAAGAACTCCACCTCCACTCCCCCGCGGCCAACCTGTCGATCGGCGAGCAGGCACACCACCTGCCGCGACCGCAGCGACTTGATGAGCACCGAGACCGCGTCCGGACCCAGGGCCACAATGTCGATGCCCATTCGGCGGCGCTCCTCCACCATCCAATCGAACAGCCGGGCCGGCTTGAGCGGCTCGACCACGGAGATCACCGGGTAGCCCGGAATGCGGGCCATCCACGTTCCCGCCCACTCCCAGCCTCCGAGGTGGGGAAGGGCCAGTATCGGGGCCGTGCCGGAGTCGATGGCCTCTTGAATGTAGTTGAACCCCTGGTGGCTGAATCCTGCTTCCACCTCGGCGTCGTCCAGATCGCCGAGCCGGGCGCCGTCGAACCAGTATCGGGCGTAAGACTCGAACGAGGCTCGCACCGCTTGGGCCAGCGCTTCACCTTGCATTTCGGGGCCGCACACCCTCTGGAGGCGGCGCTCGGTGATGAAGCGACGCTCGGGCAGCATCCGGTACGCGCTCCGGCTAATGGCCCGGGTGAGGGCTGCTCCCACCGATCGCGGCAACCGGCGAGCCAGGGCGGCCCCGCTGCGGTACAGCACCACGTCGGCCGAGAGGCGGCGGGTTCGGTGTATCGGAGCAACCGTGGCGGCAGTGTCGGTCATACTGAATGCAGGGAGTCGGCCTGACGCCATACCTTGGCAAACCGATAGACGGCGGTGGCGGCAGTGAGGCCCAGCATGGCCCACAGTATGGGGATCAGCACAAAGCTGAAGGCCAAACCGGCTCCGAGCACGAAGAACCGTTCGGCCCGCTCCATGAGGCCGCCCTTGGCGTCGAGCCCGAGCGACTCGGCCTTGGCCCGCAGATAGGAGACCAGCGAGGCCACCGCCATGAGGGCCACTGGCAACATGAAGATGCGCCCCGGCTCATTGGAGCCCAAGTACCAGGCCACCCCCCCGAACAGCAGGGCATCGCACACCCGATCGCTGGCCGAGTCGAAAAAGGCGCCCCGGACCGAGCTGGTGCCCGATGCTTTGGCGATGGGCCCGTCGAAGGCGTCGGAAAGACCGGTGAGGATCAAGAAGACCAGGCCGAGGATCAGCTGGCCTCGACCGATGACCACGGCGGCCGCTGTGGCCATGACGATGCCGAAGGCGGTAACCCCATCGGCGCTCACGCCCAACCGGCAGAGGACGGCACCGATGGGATCAAGCCCACGATTGACCGCCGAGCGCCAATTGCCGTCGAACATGTGGCCTCTACTCTACTTCTGGGCCTGAACGCAGGTCAGTCCAGTCTTCGGGATTGGGCTGCACCAGCTGGGCCCAGTCTTCGGGATTGGGCTGCACAAGCTGGTCGATCAGATCGCCGGTGATGCCGTCCACAAATACCAATCCCCGCTGGTCGGGCTGGGGTTCGTTGGAGTAGAGCAGGATGCGCCAGGTGGGGCGGCTGAACCAGCCTCGCCACCCCATTTGAGCCGATGCATGGCCCACGGGAAAGCCCACCGCGCCGGTAGCTATCACCAACGCGTCCGACTCGTCGATCTTCAGCTCCTTCCCGCAGACGAAGCCATATACGGCAAAGGCGGCCAAGGCGATAGCTGCGGCCAAGAACCCCCCGTTGACCAGGGGGCTATCGGAGGCAACGGCCCAAACCACCGTGCACACCACTGCGGCCGACAAGTAGATGATGGCCGGGATCCGGCGGCGGCTGTTGTTGGGAAACAGATAGGGGCCGACGTATTCGCTGACGTTCAGCTCTTGGGGAAGCTCATCGGTGATCTCCGCGTCGGACACAACGAAAGGCTACCCACCTTCCCAGGCACTTCTCAGCTTGGACCATGACTCGGCCAGGGGTTCGGGGAGCACTCGAGTCTCGGCCGAGGTTGTCATGAAGTTGGTGTCGCCCCGCCAGCGGGGCAGGCAGTGGACGTGCAGGTGGTCGGGGATGCCGGCGCCGGCGGCCGCTCCCAAGTTGAGGCCCACGTTCACGCCATCGGGCTTGTAGGCCCGGCGAATGGCCGCCACCGCGGCTCGAACGGCGGCCCACAGTTCATCGCTCTCGATATCGCTGAGATCGGCCAGGTCGGCCACCGGCCGGTTGGGCACCACCATCAGATGACCGCTGCCGTAGGGGAAGGCATTGAGCACCGCGAAACAGGTTGCACCCCGCCACAAGATGCCGGTCTCCTCTTCGGGTTCGGGGGCGGCCAATATCTGCTCGAACAGGGTGGCCTCTCCCGGCTCAGAGCCAGCGTCGGCAATGCCCGCAACGTACTGGCTGCGCCACGGGGCCCACAGGCGCTCGAGCATCAGCGGTGGGCCTCTACGTCGTCAGCCAGCCGGGCCGCAAAGTCCTCCAACGGCACTCCCCGCTCATCGCCGTCGCTGCCCCGGGCGTTCACTCCCACAGTGCCGTGGGCCACGTCGTCGTCGCCCACCACCAGCACATAGGGCAGCTTCTGGAGTTTGGCCGCCCGGATACGCCGGCCCAACGGCTCTTGGGCGTCGGACACCTCTACTCTGAACCCGTCTCGGCGTAGGCGAGCCTCCACGTCGGCGGCATAGTCGCCATGGGAGGCAGCCACCGGCAGGATTGCTGCTTGGACCGGGGCCAGCCAGACCGGGAACGCACCGCCAAAGTGCTCGATGAGCACGCCGAAGAAGCGCTCGATTGATCCCATCAGAGCCCGATGGATCATCACCGGTCGGTGGCGTCCGCCGTCGGAGCCCACATACTCCAGGTCGAACCGCTCGGGCAGTTGGAAATCGACCTGGATGGTGGAGAGCTGCCAACTCCGACCGATGGCATCGCGCACGTCGATGTCGATCTTGGGCCCGTAGAATGCACCGCCACCCTCGTCCAACTCGTATTCCAGCCCGGAGGCCTCCAACGCATGGCGGAGGGCATCGGTGGCCAGATCCCATTCGGCGTCGTCCCCTATCGACTTCTCCGGCGGTCGGGTGGCCAGTCGTGCCTCGAATGAGCCGAAACCGAACGCCCGCAGCACCGACAGCACAAACGCCACCAACGAGGCGATCTCAGCCGGGGCCTGCTCCCGGGTGGCGAAGATGTGGCTGTCGTCCTGGGTGAATCCCCGGATGCGCATCAGACCATGGACCGCCCCGGACAGCTCGTAGCGGTAAACAGTGCCCAGCTCGAACATGCGTATGGGCAGGTCGCGATAAGAACGCTGGTTGCTCTTATAGATCAGCGCGTGGAAGGGGCAGTTCATCGGCTTGAGGTGGTAGGAGGCACCGTCCATCTCCAGAGCCGGGTACATGCTCTCCCGATAGAAGTCCAGATGCCCGCTGGTCTCCCACAGCTCGGAGCGAGCGACGTGGGGGGTTACAACGAACTGGTAGCCACCCTCTTCGTGACGGTCGCGGCTGTAGTCCTCGATTATGCGGCGCACCGCAGCGCCCTTGGGGTGCCACACCGCGAGCCCTGGTCCCAACTCGGTGGGCCACGAGAGCAGGTCGAGCTCTCGGGCCAGGCGACGGTGGTCCCGCTTTTCCGCCTCGGCCAGCCGGTGCAGGTGGGTGGCCAGGTCTTTTCTCGATGCCCAAGCCGTGCCGTAGATGCGCTGCAAAGAGGGGCGGCCGGCGTCGCGGCGCCAATAGGCCCCCGCCACGCTCATCAGCTTGAAGTGCTCCAAGCGGCCCGTGGATGGAACGTGGGGGCCGCGGCACAAGTCGATGAAGGAATCCGAGTTGCGGTAGTAGCTGATTTGGCCATCGCCGGCCACCTCGTCGGCCAGCTCGTCGACCGACTGGCCGCCAGCCGACTGCCCGCCAGCAGCGGCATCGGAGGCCATGGCCACCGTCTCGATGATCTCCCGCTTGTAGGGGTGGTCGGCGAACAGCTCCAGCCCTTCCGCGGCTGACACCTCATGGCGCTCGAAGGGCTGGTCGGCCTCGATGATCTCCCGCATCCGGCTATCGATGGCCTCTAGGTCATCATCGCTGATGGTGGCCCCATCGGGCAGGTCGAAGTCGTAGTAGAAACCGTCTTCTATGGGCGGACCCACCGCGTAGGTAGCCCCGGGGTACATCTCTAGCACCGCCTGGGCCAGCACATGGGCAGTGGAGTGGCGCAGCGTCTCCAGGCCTGCGTCGCTGTCGGCGGTGATGATCGACACCTGCTGGCCGTCGGCTAGCGGACTGTTCAAGTCCACCTCGATGTCGTCGACGGTGGCGATCAGCGCCGCCTTGGCCAGACCGGGGCCGATGTCGGCGGCCAAGTCGCCCGCGGTACCGCCCGAGGGAATCGTGCGCGTGCTGCCGTCGGGGAGAATGACGCTGATTTCAGCCATGGCTCAACAAATTAACCTTTCGGCCTAACTGTGCCTGCCCAATTATCGCGAACGGCCCGCTACGAGAGCCGGACGCCGAGCAGGGCGGCTGCCGGTTGAATCCCCCCTGCTGAAGCGGCATCGTCGATGGCCGCGACCGCCGATGGAGTGTCCAAATCGTTGTCAAGGCAAGCCCGGACCTGATCGAGGACCGCAGGAGCTGGGTCGGAGCTGCCATCGGCCGCCGCTTGCCATGCCTCGAGGCGCTCGGCGGCGGCGGGCATGACCGAATCGTCCCATTCCCAGGAATCCCGGTAGTGATGGGCCACAATGGCCAAGCGGATGGCCCGAGGGTCGTACTCCTTCAACAGGTCGGAGACGAACACCAGGTTGCCCAATGACTTGGACATCTTGGCGCCGTCCATCCGCACCATGGCCTGGTGCATCCAGTGGCGCACGAACTGCTTGCCGGTAACCACCTCCGATTGAGCGGCCTCGCACTCGTGATGGGGGTAGATCAGGTCGGATCCTCCTCCGTGAAGATCCACGGTGTCGCCCAGTTCCCGCATGGCCAGTGCCGAGCACTCGATGTGCCAGCCGGGACGGCCTGGACCCCACTTGGAGTCCCAGGCAGGCTCGTCGGGGGCGGACTTCTGCCACAGCACGAAGTCGAGGGGGTTGCGCTTGTTGGGATCGTCGGGGTTGCCCCCGTGTTCGGCGGCTAGGGCCAGCATGGTGTCCTGGTCGAAGTGGCTGACCTGGCCGAATCGGTCGAAGGCGGAGATGTCGAAATACACCGACCCGCCAGCCTGATAGGCGTACCCCCGGTCCAAAACGAGGCCGATCATCTTACGGATGTCGGCGATGGCCGACGTGGCCCGAGGCTCCGACCAGCACGGCAGCATGTCCAATGCCTCCATGTCGGAGTCGAACCGGGCAGTCTCGGCCGCAGCCAGATCCAGATAGTGGACGCCTATCTCCCGGGCCTTGCGGAGGATGTCGTCGTCCACGTCGGTGATGTTGCGCACGCAGCGGGTTTCGTGGCCCCGGTCGCGCAGCCGCCGTTGGAGCACGTCGTAGGCCACATAGGTGGCGGCGTGGCCCAAGTGGGTGGCGTCGTAGGGGGTGATGCCGCAGGTGTACATGGCCACCACCGGTCCCGGCTCGAACGGCACCACTGCCTGACGAGCAGTGTCGTAGAGGCGCATCGGTCCCAATGGGGATGCGGCCGGAGAGGGAGAGGAGGGCATGGCCGACGGGCTCAGCCGTCTTCGAGGCCCAACCCGGTGAAGCGGACCGCCACCCGGGTCTTGTAGCGGACATTTAGTTGCAGCAGTACCGCGGTAAAGGCCTCGACCGGGCTCGCTCCCGACAGCGGACCGGCGTCGAGGGCCCGGACACCGGGAAGCTTGTTCATGACTTCCATGGTGGTGACGGTGGCCTCGGGATGGTCGGAGCACACCAGTACGTCGCAGTCCACCGGCCGGCTGAGATCACCCAGATCATGGGCTGGCACATGGTGGAGGGCGCCCGATACCAGGGCTTGGGGCACCGCGGCCTGCACCGCCGCCGCGATCGAGCCCCGGGACGGCACCAGCGGCTGGAACTCCCGGCCCATCTTGGCCAGGGCGTTGGCCATGCTGATGACCACCTTGCCGGCCAGCTCATCAGCCACGGTGGCCGCAGTGGCTGCGGCGGCATCCCAGGGGGTGGCCACCACCACCAAATCGCAGGAGGCGGCGCCGGGATTGGCCGAACCGGTCAGGGGGAGCTGGCGGTCGGGCCATTCCGCCAACAGACCTTCGCAGATCTCGGCGGCCCGCTCCGCCGAACGCGACCCCACCACGGTCTCGATTCCCACCGATGCCAACCGGACAGCCAAGGCTCGGCCCGCCGGTCCTGTGCCTCCGAGAATCCCGATCCGCATCGGCCTAACGGTATAGGAGGTGTACTCCCGAACCCACATAGGACCATGTCAAGGCGAGTAGCCTCCAACGATTATGGGACTCCTCGACGGGAAACGGATTCTGGTCACCGGTGTTCTGACCGATGCCTCGTTGGCCTTCGGAATCGCCTCGCTGGCCGCCGTTGAGGGTGCGGAACTGGTGCTGACCGGCGCGGGGCGAGGCCTGAGCCTCACCGAGCGAACCGCCCGCAAGCTGCCAGGCTCACCACCGGTGTTGCCCTTCGACGTAACCGACCCCGAACATCCCGCCGCACTGAGAGACGAGCTAGCCGACCGGTGGGGGTCGGTGGATGGTGCCGTTCACGCCATCGGGTTCGCCCCCGAGGTGTGCTTGGGCGACGACTTCATGGCCGCGGGATGGGACGACGTGAAGGTGGCCTTGGAGATCTCGGCCTATTCGCTCAAGACCCTGGCCGAGGTGGTGGTGCCCCTCATGGACGACGGAGGATCGATTGTGGGGTTGGACTTCGATGCCACCGTGGCCTGGCCCTTCTACAACTGGATGGGGGTGGCCAAGGCAGCCTTCGAGTCCACCGCGCGCTATCTGGCCCGCTCTCTCGGCGATGAGGGCATCCGGGTGAACCTGGTGGCCGCCGGCCCGGTGCGAACCATGGCGGCGCGCTCCATTCCAGGCTTTGAGGTGTTCGAGGACTCCTGGGCCGCCCAGGCGCCGCTGGGCTGGGACGTCAAGGACAGCTCCGCAGTGGCCAAGGCCGCGGTCGCCCTCTTGTCTGACTGGTTCCCGCTGACCACCGGCGAGATGATCCACGTGGACGGCGGCTACCACGCCATGGGGGCCTGAATCGGCGCTGGGTAGCCGCTACCTGTCGGCCAACGGGTGGACAATCTCGTCGGCGAACTGGTTGATGGCGTCGCGATAGGCCGTGGCGTTTTCGAGGAGTCCGTCGCGTTGGTCGGTACTCACATCAATGAGGGTGGCCCAGGGCAGAGCGAAAAGCCCGGTGACGCCCAATTCCTCTTCGGCCCGGCGGTAGAGGTCGAGCGAAGGCGGCTCGTAGAAGCCGGTGATGATCTCGAAGGGATCGTCAGCCCGGCCTTCCTCTTCCAGAAGGGCTCGCAGGCGGCCAAGAATGTCGGCCAGCGTGTCCCAGTCATAGGCATTGCCGATCCATCCGTCGGCGTGGCGGGCCGCCCGGCGCAACGCCGGCCCGGAATGGCCGCCGGTGTAGATGGGGATGGGCTCATCGGGCGCCGGACCCATCATCATCGGCGGGATGTCATAGAACTCGCCGTGGAACTCCACCCAGCCCGGCTTCCACAGCTCGCGTAGGGCCTCGATCATCTCGTTGGTGCGGGGACCGCGGTTGTCGAAGTCCTGGCCCATCTGCTCGAACTCCTCGCGCATCCAGCCCGCGGCCATTCCCAGCGCCACCCGGTTGCCGGAGATCACTGCGGCAGTGGACACCTGCTTGGCCACCGAGAGGATGGGTCGGTTGGGGGCGATGAAGATGTTGTTGGAGAAGTGCAGGCGCTCGGTGGCGCCGATCATCGCCCCGATGGTCACAAAGCTGTCAGGCCAGGACGTCTCCGGATCCCATATGGGCCGGCCGTCCTCGTAGGGCGAGTACGGATACGGGCTCTTGAGGTCTTGGGGATAGAAGATGTGATCCGACAGCAGCATCCCGTGGTATCCGGCCTCATCAACCATTCGGGCAATCGGCACCAGCTCGGTGCTCTTCATGAATGCGGTCACACACCAGAATTTCATGCCGCCATTATGTCCCATGTTTTGGCGGAGCGGGCCCGGCTGGGTCGGTCTCGTCGAAGAGATCGCCCACCAGCACCTCCAGCACATCTTCCAGGGTGACCAAGCCGACAGTGCGGCGGCGGGCACCCTGGCGGACAACGGCCAGATGGCGTCGGCTGCCCTGCATCAGTACCAGCGCTCCCTCCAAGGAGGTCTCCTCTTCGATGGCCGGCACAACCCTGATCAGCTCGTCGCCGAGAGGCTGCGACCCCCGGTCACCGGTCATATCGAGGAGGTCCTTGGCATGGACGAACCCGACCACCTGATCAGGCGAGCCGTTCTGGACCAAGACCCGGGAGTGGCCGCTGGCATTCATCAAATCGAGCACCTCGTTTACCGTGGCCTCCCTCTCCACCGCCACGATCCGCTCGCGAGGCACCATCACGGCCCGCACCGGCCGAGCGGCCAGCTCCAGCGCGCTAGACAGCAGCGTCCGGTCGAACTCGTCCAACAGCCCCTCGGCGGCCGAGTGTTCCACGAGGGCAGCAAACTCCTGGGGGGTACGGGCGGTGGGCAGTTCGTCGACGGGCTCCACCCTGCACAGCCGCACCATCCCCCGGCTGATGCGGTTCAACAGCCCGATGAGCGGACCGAAGACGATGGCATAGAGGCGGTTCATTGGGGCCAGCCACATGGCGGTGCGCTCGGCCCCGGCCAGGGCGATGTTCTTGGGGACCATCTCCCCCAGAACCATGTGCAGGTACACCACCAGGGCCAGCGACACCGCGAACGAGATGGTGTGCAGCACCCCGGAGGGCAGATGCACGAAGGATTCCACCGCCCGCTCGATTAGGCGGGCCACCGCCGGCTCCGCCACGAAGCCCAATCCCAGCGACGCCATGGTGATGCCGAGCTGGGCGCCGGCCAACTGCCGGTTGAGGTCGCTCATGGCCGCCAATGCCATTCGGGCCCGGCGGTTGCCGGCTTCGGCTAAAGGCTCCAGGCG
Source organism: Acidimicrobiia bacterium (assembly GCA_022827725.1). Lineage (GTDB taxonomy): Bacteria > Actinomycetota > Acidimicrobiia > Acidimicrobiales > Bin134 > Poriferisocius. Next base: position 91,306 of record JAJEIJ010000009.1, on the reverse strand, counting down.
GGACCGCCGGGCGGCGATGAGCGCGAACTCCACCGCCACGAACCCGGCATTGGCCACCAGCAGCACCACCGCAATCACGATGTACAGCGCGGTCACTGGCCTGCTCGAATCTGACGGGTTGGATGGCCAGAGGCCACCCGGCGCAAGCGGACAGCGTCGATGCGGTGCCGGTCGACCGATTCGATCTGGAACTCCCAGCCCTGGAAGCGGAATACCTCGCCCGCAGCGGGGATCCGCTGAAGGTAGTCCAAGATGAAACCGGCCAGGGTCTCGTAGTCGCCGTCGGGAACGCGAAACCCGGTCATGTCCTCCAGTTCGTCGGGATGGATCCCGGCCTGGATCACCAATTCTCCGGCCTCGCGGGCTACCGCCGGGGGCTCGGTGTCGTCGTGCTCGTCGGCAATCTCCCCCACGATCTCCTCTACCAAGTCCTCCTGGGTGACGATGCCCGCAGTGCCGCCGTGCTCGTCCAAGACCACGGCCAGGGGACTCCGCTGGGATCTCATGTCCAACAGCAGAGAGCGCAGATTCCGGGTCTCGGGCACGACCAGCGGCGGTCGCATGATTGCCGACACCGGCGTGGAGGACCACTTCCCGGTCGGCACCTCGTACACGTTCTTGACCAAGGCCACGCCCACCACATCGTCGATATCGGCGCCGATGACCGGAAAGCGGGAGTACCCCGTCTGGCCGGAAAGCGAGACCAGGTCGGCCACCGATTGGTGATGCTCGATGGCGACCACCGACACCCGGGGTACCAGAACGTCGGCGGCATCGTGCTCGGCAAAGCGAATCGCCCGGGTCAACAAGCGAGCTCGGGCCGGGCGCATCGACCCCTCTTGGCCCGAGGATCGGATCAGCCAGGCCAACTCCTCGCGGGAGCGGGCCTCGCTCAGCTCCTCTGTGGGCTCGATCCCCAGCCGGGTCACCACCCAATTGGCCGAACCGTCCAACAGGCGAATGAACGGCCGGGTGACCGCGGTGAAGCCCCTCATGGGGGCGGCCAAGCGCATGGCCGTGGGCTGAGGGCGGGCAATGGCCAAGGTCTTGGGCACCAGCTCCCCCAACACCATCTGAACAACCACGGCGATGATCAGCGCCGCGGCGATGGACAGCCCGGTGGCAGCGCCCTCGGAGATGCGTTGGGCCACCGGCTCCAGGGCCTCGGCGATGGACGGCCGGGCGATGAAGCCCAGCGCCAGCGAGGTGACGGTGATGCCGAACTGTGCCCCGGACAACTGGAACGACAGGGTTTTGAGCAGCGACAGGGTGGTCCGGGCCGCCCTTCGACCCTCGGTGGCCAGCCGCTCGATGCGAATCCGGTCGACTGCCACCAGGGCGAACTCGACGGCCACGAAAACCGCGTTGGCTCCGATCAGAAGCGCAGCGGCCACCAGCCCCACTGAGGTGGTCCAGCTCATGGGCTACCGAATACCAGGAATAGGGCAACTACCAGGCACAGGGCTTGGCATCGGCCATATTCTTTAGAGAGACTAAACATGTGAGTCTCAAACCATCGCCGTCTCGAGTGGCGCTAGAAGCAGCTCAGGCGGCGACGCGCCTCGCCCGCCAAGTGGCGGTGGCGCTGGTAGACCTGGACTTGTCACCCTCCCAGTATCGCCTGCTGCTGTTCCTTTCGGAAGGAAACGCGGCTGCTTCGGCCGTGGCCGGGCGGCTGGCGGTGAGCCGGCCCAGCGTAACTGCCCTGGCCGACGGGTTGGAGAGGCGGGGTCTGCTCCAGCGGAAATCCGACCCGGCCGACCGTCGCAAAGTAGCCCATGAGCTGACCGAGGCAGGACGGGAAGCGCTCGCTGCGGCCGACGCCGCAGTGGCCGAGCGGATCACCAGGATCGCCTCCAACCTCGAAGATGACCAGACCGATCGGGCGATAGACGGGCTGGCCCTTTGGAATGAGGCGTTGAACCGGTATCGAACCGCTATGGAGGCCGAGAAGTGACCGCGGTTGATGTCGGACCAGTCGACACCCCTGATTTTGAGCCGGTCGCGGTAGCGGCCCACTACGACCCGCCCCCGGCAGGCATCGACCCCGACCAAACCAAGGGCTGGATGAAGCGGCTCTGGCCATTGGTCAGGGCCTACCGCCGGACAATGCTGATCGGTGTGGTCACCGGCGTTGTGGCACTGGCCATCCAGGCCGCCGTCCCGGCATTGGGCCGCTCGGCGGTGGACGCGGCCATCGAGGGCAACCGCCAGGCGCTGTGGATTGTCTTTGGGCTCACCGCAGCCTTCGGAATCGGGCGGCTGGTCTTCGGCGGGATCTACCGCTTCCAGTTGTTCAAGCTGGGCTGGAACGTGGAGACCGACCTGCGGGCCATCATGTACGAGCACCTGACCCGGCTGTCGTTCTCCTATTACGACCGCACCCAGTCGGGAGAGGTCATCTCCCGGGCCAACAGCGACATCCGGTCGCTGCAACTGCTGCTCGCCTTCGGACCGCTCGTCAGCATGAACGTGCTCATGTTCGTGATGGCGCTGGGATTCATGGTGTACGTCCACCCCTGGCTGGCGCTGGTGGCGCTGGCCCCGTTGCCCGGCGTGTACTGGTTCGGCCTGAAGTTTCGCAATCAGGTGTTCCCGCTGTCGTGGGTGACGCAGGCCCGCATGGCCGATTTGGCCACCATCGTGGACGAGAACGTGAACGGCACCCGAGTGGTGAAGTCGTTCGCCGCCGAAGAGCGCCAGATCGCCCTCTTGGGTCGCTCCGCCCAGCGCATTCAGTGGACCAATGTGGAGATCGCCAACAGCCGATCCCGCTGGAATCCCCTCATCGAATCGCTGCCCCGTCTGGGCACCGCCATGGTGGTGCTCTACGGCGGCTGGCTGGCCATCGAGGGGGTGGTGTCGATCGGGACGCTGCTGGCGTTCAGCGCCTACGTGATCATGCTCCAGGTTCCCTTCCGCATGGCGGGGTTCATGCTCATGCAGGGCCAGCGGGCCAGCGCGGCGGCCCAGCGCATCTACGAGATCCTCGACGAGGCGCCAGAGATCGTCGACTCCCCGAATGCGGTGGACATCGTCGACCCCCGAGGGCAGGTCGCCTTCGAACAGGTCAACTTCGGTTACAACCCCGAGACCCCGGTGCTCGACGATTTCACCCTGCACATCGAACCAGGCGAGCGGGTGGCCATCGTGGGCAGCACGGGATCCGGCAAGTCGACCGTGGCCCGGCTCCTGGACCGGTTCTACGACGTGGACGGCGGTTCGGTTCGCGTCGACGGGCTCGACGTTAGGGATGTGACCCTGCGAAGCCTGCGCCACACCGTCGGACTGGTGCTGGATGAGCCGTTCCTGTTCTCGGCGTCGGTCCACGACAACATCGCCTACGGCCGCCCTGACGCCTCCCGCTCCGACGTAATCACCGCCGCAGGGGCCGCCCAGGCCCATGGCTTCATCAGCGAATTGACCCACGGCTACGACTCGGTGGTGGGCGAGCGGGGCTACACCCTTTCTGGTGGACAGCGCCAGCGCATCGCCATCGCCCGGACGCTTTTGGCCAACCCCAAGGTGCTGGTGCTCGACGACGCCACCAGCGCCATCGACGTGACCGTGGAAGAGGCCATCCACACCGCCCTGCAAAAGCTGATGGCCAACCGCACCACCATCATCATCGCCCACCGCCTGTCCACTATCAGCCTGGCTGAACGGGTGGTGGTGATCGATCAGGGCCGGGTGGCCAACATGGGCACCCACGCCGAACTGCTGGCCACCGATCCCCATTATGTGGAGATCCTGGCCCGCCACAGCGACGATGGATCAGACGACGTTTCGGGCAACGGCGACGGCCCCATGACTTCTTGGAATGGGCACTAATGGGCTGGGGAGGGTACTTCGGCGGGCCCCAGGCCCAGAGCGCGGCCCGCGACGCCGGGCTCCCCCATGCCGGAGTGCCCGGCAACCTCCGAGTGCAGGTGGAGGAGGTGCTGAGGAAGGAGCCGGAGTATCCCCCGGTCGATGTCGACTTCAGCCACCGCCATCCTGCCGACCCGCCGCTCACTCTGCGCACGCTGCTGTGGCCGTTCCGGCGCCAGTTGGCCATCGCGCTGCTGTTGGTGGTGATCGAGTCGGCCATGATGCAGACGGGCCCGCTGCTGGCCCAGATCGGCATCGACCACGGCGTCAGGTCGGGCAACCTCCAGGTGCTCATAGTGGTGGCCGCCGTGTTCTTGAGCACGGTGGTGGCCCATGCATTCAGCTCGTCTTTGCGCATCCGCTATACCGGCAAGTTGGGCGAGCGGCTGATGTACGCCTTGCGGATGCGGGTGTTCTCCCACTACCAGCGGCTGTCGCTGGACTTCTTCACCAGGGAGAAGGCGGGCGTGCTGATGACCCGCATGACCAGCGATATCGAGGCCCTGACCGTGCTGTTCCAAGAGGGCCTGGTGAACTTCGCGGTGCAAACGCTGGTCCTCGCGGTGATCACCGGTGTGCTGTTCTACCTGAATCCGCTGCTGGCGGTGCTGACCCTCGTGATCGTGGTGCCGGGCACATTCGTGCTCAGCATCTGGTTCCGAAGGGTGTCCAACCTGTACTACGGGCTGGTCCGAGACCGCATCGCCGACGTTCTGGCCGACTTGCAGGAGAGCCTGGCCGGCATCCGGGTGATCACCGCTCACAACCGCCGCCGCCACAACATCGTCCACCACAACAACGTGGTGGGGCGGCACAAGGACGCCAACTTGGCCGGAGTGCGGGCGGCGTCCGTCTACGCCCCCACCACTGAGGCCATTGTGATCATCGGCCAGGCCCTCCTCGTGGTGATCGGCGGGACCATGGTGATCAACGGGAGTCTGACCCCCGGTGAGCTCACCGCTTTCGTGCTGTATCTGACCTTCTTCTTCGCCCCCATCCAGCAGCTCGTGCAGCTCTACAACGGCTACCAGCAGGGGCAGGCTTCGGCCAAGAAGCTGCGCGAGGTGCTGATGAACGAGCCCTCCGTGGTGGAGGCCCCCGATGCCGTGGAGCTGCCCCCCATCGAGGGAGAGATCACTCTCGATCAGGTGAGCTTCGGCTATGAGGACGACACCCCGGTGCTGCACGACGTGAGCCTGCGGCTGGCCCCGGGCGAGAGTCTGGCGGTGGTCGGGCCCACCGGCGCGGGCAAATCCACGGTGGCCAAGCTCATCGCCCGGTTCTACGACCCCCAGCAGGGCACGGTCTGCATCGACGGCCACGACCTTCGCACGGTCTCGCTGCCCTCGCTCCGGCGCCAGTTGGGGGTTGTACCCCAGGAACCGTTCTTGTTCTACGGATCAATCCGCGACAACGTGGCCTTCGCTCGGCCCGAAGCATCGATGGCCGAGGTATTGGAGGCCTGTCGGGCGGTGGGTTTGACCGAGCTTCTGGAGCGGCTGCCCGATGACGTGAACTCCCAAGTCCACGAGCGGGGAGCGTCCCTTTCGGCCGGCGAGCGACAGCTTCTGGCCCTGGCTCGGGCGTTTCTGGCCCGGCCCCGGGTGCTGGTGCTGGACGAGGCCACCTCCAATCTCGACCTGCGGTCGGAGTCGAAGATCGAGGCCGCTTTGGATGTGGTGCTGGAGGGGCGGACGGCCATCATCATCGCCCACCGGCTGGCCACCGCCATGCGAGCCGACCGGATCGCAGTGGTGGAAGACGGCAAGATCACCGAGATCGGCACCCACGATGAGCTAGTGGCCCAAGGCGGCCACTACGCCGAGATGTACGCCACCTGGATGGCCCACGCCAACTGAGCATCATGGGCAGCCAGACGCGGACATTGGCGCTGCGGATGACCGGGGTGGGATTCACTCGCGACAAGCGGCCCATCCTCGCCGATGTGGACTGGGAGGTGGCGTCCGATCAGCGGTGGGTGGTGCTTGGGGCCAACGGCAGCGGCAAGACCTCGCTCCTGCGAATCGCCGCGCTGTACGAGCACCCCACCACGGGGTCCGTTGAGGTGTTGGGCCAGCGGCTGGGCAAAGTGGACGTGCGCCGCCTGCGGCATCGTGTGGGGTTCGTATCCCCGGCGCTGGCCCAGATGCTGCGGCCCCATCTGAAGGCAGTCGATGTGGTGATGACCGCCCGCCACGGCGCCCTAGAGCCGTGGTGGCACGACTACACCGACGCGGACCGGCAACGAGCGGCATCGCTGCTGGAGCAGGTGGGAGCAGAAGGGCTGGGCGAACGCACCATCGCCACCTTGTCGTCGGGCCAGAGCCAGCGGGTGCAGATCGCCCGCAGCCTCATGACCGATCCCGGCCTAGTGCTGCTGGACGAACCCGCCTCCACCCTGGACTTGGGCGGCCGGGAGATGCTGGTGACCGACCTCGCCCGTCTGGCCGCCGACCCCGGCGCCCCTCCCCTGGTGATGGTCACCCACCGCACCGAGGAAATCCCCGCCGGCTTCACCCACGTTCTGTTACTGCGCGAGGGCCGAGTGCTGGCCCAAGGCCCTCTAGAAGATGTGCTGACCTCCGAATCCCTCTCAGCCTGCTTCGGCCTCCCCCTAGAACTAGAGCACCGCCACGGTCGCTGGCACTCCCAGGCTTGCTGACGCTGCTGTTACACTGACTCTCGCTTCCCCCATGCGACACGCCCTCTAAGGAGGACACGTGGAACAAGCCATACTCGCCCTGCTGGGGATAAGCATTACCCTCACGCTCTACCTCGACCGCGGCCGCCGAACCGACAACGCTAAGCTCCGACAGGATATGAACAACGGCAACACTCAACTCCGCCAAGAGTTGAATGACGGCAACTCCCAAGTCCGACAGGAAATGCGCGACGGCCTCAAGGCGGTGCGAGCCGAAAACGCCAAGCTACGAGACGACATGAACGACGGGTTCAAGCACATACACAGCCGCCTGGACAAGCTCACCGACATCGTCATGGACCTTTGCCACCGGATAGGCCGCCTCGAAGGCCGAGCCGAAGCGATGGAATCGAGACCTGACGGACCCCAATAGTGGCAGCAGCGACAGGGTCGCTCCGCCAAACTGTCACTGCTGCGATGTAACTTCGATAGGTGGGATCTGCCCGGCCTAGACAAGGCACGGCTACCTCCAATTTCGGAGTAAGCCGGCGAGAAGGACACGATTCCTCCGCGTTCTATGGCCGGTTTCCGGTGCCAGAAATCAGCGAGGCCAATGACGTCTCCCCTCCGGCTTGCCTTGACCAGATCTGGGTTGGCGATGCCCGCAAGATGGACCTGCACGGGCAGGTCGCCGACGACTCCGTGGCGCTGGTGGTCACCTCGCCGCCCTATTTCGTGGGCAAGGAATATGAGGAGGCGGTAGGCCAGGGTCACATCCCAGCCGACTATGTCGACTTCTTGGACATGCTGGAAGAAGTCTTCTCCCAGTGCGTGAGCAAGCTGGAACCGGGCGGGCGCATGGCGGTGAACGTGGCCAATCTGGGGCGTCGGCCCTACCGGTCTCTGTCGGCTGACGTGACCGCCATACTTCAAGACCGCTTGGGGCTGCTGCTTCGGGGCGAAGTGATCTGGAAGAAGGCTTCCAGTGCAGGGGGCAGTTGCGCCTGGGGCAGCTTCCAGCGGCCGGGAAACCCGGTATTGCGGGACATTACCGAACGAGTGGTGATCGCCTCCAAAGGGCGCTTCGACCGGGCTCTGACCGCAGCCGAGCGGGCGGCTCAGGAGCTGCCCTCCGAGGGAACTGTCTTTGTGGATGAGTTCATGGAAGCCACTACCGACATATGGGAAATCTCCCCAGAGTCAGCCACTCGTGTCGGCCATCCTGCCCCGTTCCCGGTGGAACTGCCCCAACGGCTGATCGACCTCTACACCTACCGGGGCGATTTGGTGCTCGATCCCTTCGTTGGGGCAGGGACAACAGCTGTTGCCGCAGTTCGCACCGGACGGCACTACGTGGGCTTCGACACCGACGCCGACTACATCGAGTTGGCCGAGCAGCGCATCGCCGACGAACGCGAACGACTCAAGAAGCGATCAGACAAGCTCCAGTGGCAGGTCACGGTCGCTCCTTCTGCCAGTAGAGCCGAACCTGAATGGAGCGACAACTTCCAAGTCCGGGCCGCGCAACAAGGCCGAAAGGCCCAGGAATTGGCGCACGAAATTCTCCAACAGTGCGGATTCCGAGATATCCGAGAGAAGGTTCGTTTCCCCTGCGGGGTGGAGGTCAACTTCAGGGCTGTCGACCAATTGGGCCAAGAATGGCTGTTCGATGTGTCCGGTGCTTTCAGCGTGACCCAGCGCCCTGGGCTGCGCCGCACCGACACACTGTGGAAGGCGCTGGGCAGAGCCTCTGTTCTCCACGCCGAGGGAAAGCATCCTCGATTGGTGCTGTTGACCACCGACCGACCGGCATCCAATAGCGCAGGACATCGGGCACTAGAAGCAGTCAAAGGGGACGACCAGCCGGTCTTCGATGTCATCGAGATGCTTGCTGAGGCCGACTTGGAGCGCCTAGCCGAACTAGCCGAGGGCCGATTCCGAAGTTCTAGCCCCTAAAGGGAGATGACTTGGCCGCCTTGTTGGGTGGCTTGCCAGCGGAGGGCTTTGCGCTCGGCGAAGCCGATGCCGCCGTTCATTATCAGCGCGATCAGGGCCAGGATGAACACGATGGCGAAGGTGTCGCCGTAGGAAAGCTGGTTGGCTGCGGTGATGAGGCGCTGGCCGAGGCCCCGGCGGGCCGAGAAGATCTCACCGAACACCACCGCCAGCACCGAGATGACCGCCGACAACCGCAGCGCGCCGAACACCGCCGGGGTGATGCCGGGCAGCGTGACCTTGGTAAAGAGCTGCCGCTGGGAGGCGCCCATGGTGCGGGCCACCAGGTCCAAATCGGGATCGACCAATGCGACCGCGGCCTGGGTGGGCACCTGCACGATGAAGAACACGATGATCACGGCCAGGACCACCTTGGAGGTCTCGCCCACGCCGTAAACGATCAAGATCAGCGGCAGGAAGGCGATCTTGGGCATGGCGTTGATGACCACGATGAAGGGCCCCATAGTCTTGGCCGCCCTCCGGAAGCGTCCCAGAATGATGCCGATGACCAATCCGAGGATCGAGCCGATGACGAAGCCGAACAACGCCTCCTTCACCGTGACCCAGAGGTCCTGCCAGAACAGCTTCTCGTGGTAGATCTGGGTGAAGTACTCCCAGGTCTCGCCAGGACTGGCCCGGAACGTCTCGGGCACATCGGGGAACGGCTGGATGCCGGCAATCGAGAGCCACTCCCAGCCGTTCCATACGAATTCGTAATGCCACAGCGCCCAGATCACGAACAGGATCACGATCCGAAATATCTGCACCGGAATGTCCAGGCGGCGCAGCCGGTATCTCCAAATCGACTCTTCGGGAATCAGGGCCTCGACTTCTTCTTGGCTGAGGGCGTCGGCCAACCGGATTTGGTCGGCCATGTCGGCTTCCCGAGGCTCGTCGACGTCAGACGATCTCACCGCGCAACTCCTCCCAAATCTTGTGCTCGGTCTCCCGGAAGACCGGGTCGAACCGGAGCTCGTCGATCACCCGGGGCCGGGCGAGGTCGACGATGGTGTCCGACTTGATGCGGCCGGGACGGGCGGTCATCACCACCACCCGGTCGGCGAGCAGCACGGCCTCTTCGAGGTCGTGGGTCACGAAGATGACCGTCTTGTGGGTCTCGTACCAGAGGTCCAAGAACTCGGCCTGGACGGTGAGGCGGGTCTGGGCATCGAGGGCGCCGAAAGGCTCGTCCATGAGCCACAGGTCGGGGTCGATGGCCAGCGTGCGGGCGATGGCCACCCGCTGGCGCATGCCCTGGCTGAGCTGTGATGGGAACGAGTCGGCGAAACCCTCCAGGCGCAGCTTGGCCAAGAGCTCCATGGCCCGCTCGCGTCGCTCTCCCCGGGGCACGCCCCGGAACTCAAGGCCAAGCTCGACGTTGCGGCGAGCGGTGCGCCATGGGCTCAGCCCCGAACGGGCCAGCATGTAGCCGATGTCGTCGCTGGGACCGTCGATCTCCTCGCCATGGCGCATCACCGAACCCCGGGTGGCGCCGATGATCCCGGCCAGCATGTTCAAGATGGTGGTCTTGCCGCAGCCGCTCGGCCCCACCACGGCCACGAACTGGCCGGGCGGGATGGAGAGGTCGATGTCTTGGACGGCGAGCACCGGCTCGTCTTTGGGGTGATCGCCCCCAAAGATGAGGGTCACATCCTTCAGTTCGACGGCTGGATTCACAACGCCACCATCAAGACACTCTAGTCAGCCCCTCCGGTCGGGCGGCCTAAGCAGGCCGCCCGACCAGAAGAGGGGTTTGCTATGGAGAAACCGTGAATTCGTCGAGGTCCTGAGCCTCTTCGAGGATGCCGCGGCCCACCGCGTAGTCCACATTGTTCTGGAGGCGGGCGGGCTGGAGTGCACCGTTGAGCGACAAGCTTCCGATGTTGGAATCGAGGACTGTTTCTGCCACAGCGCCCTCCAAGCTGAGGAAGTCGCGCATGTACGCCAGCACCGCGTCGCGGTTTGCCGGATTGCGCATGAAGTCCATGGCTTGGCGACTGGCCTGGGCGAAGATGGCCACCGTGTTGGGATTCTCCTCGACGAATTCCCGAGAGGCGGTATTGACCAACGACGGCCAGTCCAGTTCGGCTGGACCTTCTCCGGCTCTCAGGGCAAACGGGGCGTAGCCGATATCGTCAACGATGGCCTGGCTAAGGCCGGGTTCGAAGGTGATAGCCCAGTCCACCTCGCCCGATATGAGAGCCGCCAGCGTGGTAGCCGACAAGCCAGTGGCGATGTAGGTCGCGCCGTCGGGATCAAGTCCGGCAGAGTCAATGAGCTGGCGGGCAATCTGCTCGGCCGCCGCGCCGCGGGCCACCACACCTACGTTGGTGCCCTCAAGCTCTTGCATGGCGCACTGCCAGTCGCCTTGCTCGCAATCGATCGGGCCGAAGTTGTTGGACACCACAATGTCGAAGAAGTGCTTGTCCACCAACTGCTGGAACATCACCACGTCGAATCCGGCGTTGCGGATACCCAGCATGTTGTCGGGCGTATTTTGGACGAAGTGGACTTCGCCGGCAATCAGCGCCGCGGCGTTGGCAGGACCGGAGTGGCACTGGACAAACTCGCCGTCGATGCCGCGGTCAGCGAAGAAGCCCTCCTCTTCGGCAATGTGAGGGATCATTCCATTGAACGAGGGCGCCTGGCAGATGTTGACGGTTGTCGTCTCTGGCACCAACGCTGGCGGCAGGATGACATCGATGTCCGGGCCCACCGCGAATTCGCCGAATTCTTGGGCCTCGGCGAGGATGCCTCGGCCAACGGCGTAGTTGACGTTGTTGGTGATCCGGACCGGGTCGAGCTCAGCGGTAACCGTCATCGAACCGATGTTGTTGTCGAATATGTACGCAGCCATTTCAGGGTCAAGGCCCAGGTGGGCGTCCAACTCCTCCAAGACCGCGTCGCGGTTGGCCGGGTCGCGCAACCACTCCATGGCTTCGAGGATCGCCGCTCGATAATGCAAAACGGTGTTGGGATTGGCATCCCAGTAAGAGCGAGCGGTGAGCATGATCGCCGATGGCCAATCCAATTCGGTCGGCCCATCCCCCGCCCGCAGCCGGAACGGGGCGTAGCCGATGTCATCGAGTTCGGCTGTGCTCAAACCGGGCTCAAAGGTGATTGCCCAATCCACCTCGTCAGCGTCCAAGGCGGCCAGCGTGGTGCCAGCCAAGCCGGTGGCAATGTAGGTGGAATCGTCGGGGTCGAATCCGGCGGAGTCCAAGAGCTGGCGGGCGATCTGCTCGGCGGCGACCCCCCGGGCCACCACGCCAACTCGAGTGCCGTTGAGCGCGGCCATGGCGCACTCCCAATCGCCCTGCGGGCAGTCGATTTCGCCGAAGTTGTTGCTGACCACAATGTCGAAGAAGTGGTTGTCGACGACCTGGGCAAACATCACCACGTCGAAATCTGCGTTGCGGATCCCCAGCATGTTGTCGGGGGTGTTCAACGCGATGTCAACCTGGCCGGAGACCAAGGCGGCGGCTTGGGCGGCACCGGAGTGGCAGGCCACGAAATCCATCTCGAATCCCCGGTTCTCGGCGAAGCCTCGATTGGCCATCACCTTGGCATAGATCTGCGTGAAGGACGGCGCGTCGCACACCGTGACCACTGTGTCTTCGGGGGGCCCGATCTCCTCTATGACAACGGCGTCCTCTGCCATGCCGTCGCCGGAATCGTCGCCAGCCATGTCGCCGGAGTCATCGGCCATGTCGTCGCCGGAATCGTCGGCGGTCCCGTCATCGCCGGAATCATCCGAAGACGCCGCCGAGCCCGCTCCAGGGTCGTCATCGTCATTGCCACAAGCGGTGGCAACCAACGAAAACGCCAGAAGAATGGCGAAAAGCGAATACAGCCAAGAACGCGTTTTCATGGAGTCCCCCTCGGGCAGGCGCGGTTGCGCGACGTTCAGGCCGATAGTCCACCACCAAATTATCGGAAGCGCAAGATATGCGGCCCGGCGCGCCACTACGCTGCCCTCGATGTCCGAAAACAGGCCGCCCAACATCTTGTTGTTGGTGTCCGATCAAGAGCGCCAGAGGGATTGGCTGCCGCCCGAAGTGTCGCTTCCCGCCCGCCGGCGCTTGTTGGACCAGTCGCTGGAGTTCCGCCGCCACTACACCCACACCTCGCCGTGCTCGCCGTCGCGGGCCACGCTGTTCACCGGGCTGCACATGGACGAGCACGGGGTGACCGAGAACTCCAGCTATCCCAACAACACCCAGCTCTCCACCGACATCCCCACCTTGGGCACTCGGCTGCGAGAGGCCGGATACCGCACCGCCTACAAGGGCAAATGGCACCTAGAAGCCGCCGCCGAGCCCGACATGGAGGCCTACGGCTTCTCCGACTGGACCGGCAACGACATGGCCTTTTGGGGGCTGCCGGGGAGCGGCACCGAGTTTGACGAGCCCATCGCCGCCGACTCGGCCGCCTGGCTGCGCGATCAACGGGGCGCAACCCAGCCGTGGTTCTTGACGGTGGGCCTGGTGAACCCCCACGACATCATGTGGTTCCCGCTCGACCAGCCCTGGTTCTGGGAGCAGGCGCCCGACTATGTGGCCCAGAGCCGGGAGAAGCTCGACCGGCGCAAGTGGGGCCGGGCCACCAACCTGCCCGCCTTCGCCCACGAGATCGAGCGGTGGTGTACCGAGCTGCCCGAGAACTTCGACGACGACCTCCACACCAAGCCCGATGTGCACCGCCGCTGGCTGTTGGAGATGGAGCGCAACAGCACCCCGGGGCCGATGGACCCCGGCGACCACGACCTGTGGCTGCGCCAACTCGACTACTACGTGAAGCTGCACCAGTTGAGCGACCAGTGCCTGGCGGTGATCTTGGCCGCGCTGGACGACATCGACCAGTGGGACAACACCGTGGTGGTGTTCACCTCCGACCACGGCGACCAGTGCGGCTCTCACGGGCTGCGATCCAAAGGGCCGTGGAACTACGAGGAGACCATGCGGATCCCGCTCTATGTGTCCGCGCCGGGGCGCACTGCCGCGGGGACGGCCACCGAGTCGCTCACCTGTCACACCGATTTGGCCGCCACCATCTTGGAGCTGGCCGGGGTGGACGCTGCCGATCTGCCCGGGCACAGCTTGAGCCCGCTGTTCGACGACCAGTCGGCGCAGATCCGCGACCACATCCTGTTCGCGCAGCGGTGGCCGTGGTACCTGGGGGTGGAGAAGGTGCGCTACGCCTCATCCGGGGTGTTCGACGGCCGCCACAAGTACTGCCGCTACTACGGAATCGGCGGCGGGGTCAGCAATCTAGGAGTGTCACTGGGCGACTCCATGCTGTTCGGCCCCGATGCCGACTTCGATGATCACGACCACGAGTGGTACGACCACGATGACGATCCGGGTGAGTTGGTGAATTTGGCCAATGATCGCGGTCGGCGTCGGGAGTTGCGGGAGCGGTTCGAGGCGTTGAAGGAACTGGAAGCGGCGGAGTACGGGGTTCAACAATCCCACAGCGAACCGGGCTGAAGCGCGGTGCCGGACACAGCGACGGGGTTCGCTTCCCAATGCCCTGCCTCGCCTAGCCCTGCCGCGGCCTGCCCCGCCATGCCTAACCTAGCCTGGCCTCGGCGGCCCTGTTGCGCGGTTCCGCGTGCCCGTCAGGGCGGGAGTTCCTCGATGCTGTCGGTGCGGAACCTCCCGTAGCTGCCCGACTTCTCCGGGCGCCAGTCGCCCAGCCCCACCCGGTCGCCGGAGATCTCCAACCACCGGGCCAGCTCCTGTTCGCCGACCAGCTCCGGGTTCACCCCCACCGTGAACCCCAGCGACCACGGCACATCGAACTTGGCGCGGGTCCGCAGAATCCGGGCCCGCTGCACCACCACCGCCGCGGTGAACTGCGCAGAAGTCCCCAACTCCTCCAACGAGCACCCATACCGCTGCTCGTCGTAGTCGAACCGCACCCCGTCCTCCACCCGCAGCCCCTCGCGCACCAAAGGCCCCTGCCTCACCCGCCGCGCCCCCGACTCAACACACGCCCGCACCGCAGCAGCGGGCACCGCCGGCCGACCCTCGTCGTCCAACCACAAAGACACCAAACACTCCAACACCCGCAACCTGGCCTCATCAGCCGCCGTGCGAGACCCGGCCCGCTTCCGGGCGATCCCCGCCCGCTCCACATTCCACGCACTGCCGGCGTCCAACCCCGCCGCCCCATTGTGCATCACCAAACCAGAAACACCCTCCAAAACAACCCGAAACCGCACCACTCAAACCCCCCGACGGCCCTCACCCGGCCCGCCGAACCCGCCGCCAGAACCCGCCAAACCGCCGGCCATCGGCCCCGTCCGAATCCCCCCTCATCACCCTCAACTGCTCATCCCAAGCCAAATCCCGATCCCGATCCCGCAACACCTGCTCCCAACCACCAACCCGAAACGCCATCACAGTCTCCACCACCCAGACGGCTAGGGTCGCAACGAGGGCGAAGACGGCTATACCAACGATCAACAGAAACCATCTCAACGCCAAGTACCCGTCCGCCATGGCTCCGAACGCTGTACTTCCTCCCACCCCGCCCAAGACCCCGCCAACCATGCATGAAATAAATCTGCGCCTGACGCTGGGCCGACGGCCCTCGCGCAGGCCGATGAGCCAGCGCCTCACCGGCCCAACGCTGTCCCGCCCCGCAACCGACTGCGAGTAGTAATGCTTGCGCGCGATGACAAAAATCTCCCACCAGCCGAGTGCTGCGGCGTATTCCGCCCTAGTCGGGTAGTCCTGCTCATTAGTCTTCATGAGCTTGAGCCTACTTTCACGCAGTGCGCGATCTCATGCACGACTTTTGTCTCGTAACCCCCCTCTTCGAGTGTGTACTCAACCTCGGCAGCGTTGGTGCCTCCGCTCTCCCATTTCGGCCCCCCGCCAAGCGACAGATCCAGACAACCTGTAGAAGCATTCATCACCAAATGTAACTTAGGATCAACATTTCTTCGCCACAGCCAAACAGCAGCTGCACCGGCCACAAAGCCAACCACAAATCCCCCAACTGCCGCGCCTAAAGAGGTGGCAGCGGCATAGCTGGCACCTGCAGATAACACACCGCCAGTGCCACCTGTGAACACTTGTTCTGTCCAGAAGTTGTCGTCGAGGGGCGGCAGGGGTGAGTGCCAGGCGAGGTCGGGGGCGTTGGGGTTGTCGGGGCCGGGGCAAGTGCCGTCGGCGGTTTTGCAGTGCCGGTGGGCCTCAGTCGTCGGGTCGCCGTCGTCGTCCATGTGCAGGTGCTTCGTGAGGCTGTGGTCGATGTGGGCGGGGTGGCTCAGCTTCTGGGCCGTGGCCTGGTCAAGGCTCACCGCCAGCGGCTCGGTCCAATGGAAAGTGCAGGTGCGGGTCCAGCCGTCGTCTTCATCGTTGCGCTTTGCCGCTGTGCAGCTGTCGCGGCCCAGTTCCGGGTCTTTGGTGTCGTCGGGCATGTAGCGCAGCACCTGCGGGGCGATCCAGAACCGCCCTTCGGACACGTTGACCCAGCTACCGTTCGGACTCGACCAGTGAGGACTCACACCGGCCGCACGGTTGGCGGTGAGCAGCACCGGACCGAGGGGGTCACACTCGATGGTTGTAGGGGTTGTCCAACCGGACCATTCCTGGCCGGTTTGCGCGCGGGCCCTGATCCTAAACTTGTAGGTCTCGCCCTCCCATCTTTGGGCGTACACCTCGGTAGCCGGTCCCTCGTAGTTCACGCTCTCCTCTCCCGGCGCGGTATTCTTCAAGTCATAGCGATCTGCGCCGCCCACTGAGTCCCACTCAAGGTGGACCACGGCGTGGGCATTGCACGTCGCTGTGGTGAAGCCCGCGGGCTTGAACACCGCGCACTTGTCCGCAGTCACCAGACTGGACCACGGCGACTCGCGGTCCTCGCCCAACGCGACGCCTGCCGGAGCGCTCGCGACGCGCACCCGCACCCGGTGGGCGCGGTTCGACTCCGCCCCATCCCACCGGTAAGCGTAGGACTCCACCGTGCTCGGCACCGACCGATAGTTGACCGAGCCGACTGTCGTCCCGTCCACCTCCACCTCAAGATGAAGGCGCGGCAACAGCGGACCCCGATGCCCCCACGACACCCGCAGCTCCCCGTCTGCCGAGCACACCGCCGACACGTTTGCGGGCGCGGCCAGCGAGTCAGCCGAGCAGGTCACCGACGCACTCGCCCACTCCGACCGCCTGGCGTTGGAGAAGTGGGCACGCACCCGCACCGCGTAATCACCAGGCCCGTCCACCCAACGGGTGGCGCTGAGCACGCGGGCCAGCCTCCCGTACTTGATGATCTTCCCATCTTTGAGCCACTGCCAATACACCCGCGCACCCGCCGGCAAAACCCACGAGGCAGACAGCACATAACCGCCGCCAGAGTACGTACACCCCAGCGCAACACCAGACGGCACCACAACAGGAACCGGCGTCGCAGTCGGCGTCGGCGTGGCAGTCACAGATGGCGTCGCAGTCGGCGTCGGCACACAGTCGCTGTGGCCCTGAAGCTGCGTGCCGGTCGGGCACTCCCCCACATGCGACTTGTTGGGATCATGGCACGCCGACCCCCCATGGGTATGCAGACTCCCGCAACTCGCCGGATCAGGCCAACACGCCCCCGTCGAAGGATCGAAACGCTCCACAGGACACGGCGTCGAACTAGGAGTGGGGTGAGTGTGCGCGACAGGGCGATCCTGCCACTCGTAGTTGAACACCGCCACCTCCTCCAGGTACGGCGGCACTCGCACCTGCACCTCCCGGGTGAACGGCGCCACCCGAACCCGTTTTGTGAACGGCGCCACCCGAACCTTGTACTCCTCCAGGTACGGCGGCACTCGCACCTGCACCTCCCGGGTGAACGGCGCTACCCGAACCTTGTAACAACCTAGCCAGATGCACACCGTTTCGTAGTTGAACACGTCTTCGGTCAGCGTCTTGTAGTGAAACACCGACCGAGACTTCGTCTCGTAGTTGAACACCGGACGGTCTTCGTAGTTGAACACGTCTTCAGTCAGCGTCTTGTAGTGAAACACCGACCGCTTCTGTGTGAACGGTGCCACCCGAACCCGCACCCGCTCAGTTTGATCATGAGCCGACGCCGACGGTTGAGAGCCAGACGACACTGCCAGCGCCAACCCCGCAGCCAAGACAGATGCACAAACAGCCGCAACAACAAAACGATGTTTCACGGCCTATGTAAATACCCCGTTTTTTTTTTTGCCTGTCAAGTGCGAACCGCGAACAGCCACCCTCCGCCAACTCCGAGCTGCACCTTGGACATCCCCTAACACTGCCCGCCACCAGGCAAAACACCGCCGACTCGCGGCCCAGCAACCCGGCTGTACCTGATCCTGCCACCTACCCAATCACCTGCGGGCGTACCACCAACGCGCGCGTACTAACAGGCTGCTAACAATCGGTCCTGCCGAGAACCGTGAGGTTGCCTCCCGACCGCCGCGACCCCCAAACGGAGCCGGGAACTACTCCAACGCCATTCCGAATTCGCGGAAGTCTTCTAGGAGGGCGTCGTCTACGTCGGGGGCGGGGGGGCCGGGGACGTAGGTCACCTGGTGGATAGTGCCGGTGTAGGGGAAGGTGCCGTGGCGCTGGTAGAGGTCCCACGACACCGGGGAGCGTCGGTTGATTCCGACGTCGATGCCCTGCCAGGGCAGAAAGCCGATCATTTGGGGGACGTCGGCGAGCGTGGCGCCCTCCTGCCCGTCGGCGCTCACGGTGAAGTTCCAGATGCGCCCGCCGGGGGCAGCGGCGTCGACCACCACTTGGCGACACTCCCCCGGCAAGTCCACTGGGTCGGCAGCTAGGTACCGCCCGGAGCTGTTGACCACAAAGTGCAGGGCATCATTCTCGATGTAGAGCACATAACCCGACGCCTGGCTGCCGTGGGCCACCAGCACACCCTGGTCACCGGGGCGGTGGTGCAGATCCACGGTGATGGTGAAGTTGCCGCCGGCGATGAGCCGGGACGACCGCAGTCGTTCCACGGTGGGCGATCCGGGCAGGATGCGCAGTTCCCGGGTGAGCTTGGCGTGTTCAGGCGGCTTCACCGTGCGGAATAGCCCGGAGGCCTCATCGAGGGGGAAGACCCGGTTGCGCCAGGCGGCCTCCTCCCAGGCCTCCACCATCTCGGCCAGCTTCTCGGGCTCGGCGTCGGCCAGGTCGTTGCGCTCGTTGAAGTCGTCGGCCAAATTGAACAGCTCCCAGCGATCCTCGCTGAACGGGGTGTGGTGCTCGTGAAAGATGGCCGCCCCCCAACCGTCGCGGTACATGCCTCGGTGGCCGATGCACTCGATGTACTGCTCGGTGTGGTCGGACGGGGCGTCGGCATCGCTCAGCGTGGGCGCGAACGACACCCCGTCGGGGGCGTCGGAGGCCTGTCCCTGGCGTTCGGTGGGCACGTCGAGGCCGAGCAAGTCGGCCAGGGTGGGCAGCAGGTCGGTGATGTGGGTGTACTGGTGGCGCAGTTCCCCGCCCATGGCCGCGGTGCGAGCCGGCCACGACAGCACCATGGGCACCGAGTGGCCGCCCCGGTGGGCAGTGATCTTGTAGAGCCGGAAAGGCGTATTGCAGGCCATGGCCCATCCCCGGGGATAGTGCGGCCAGGTGGTGGGGCCGCCGATTTCGTCGGCCTCGAGGGCGGCCACTTCGAATTCGCTCACCGGCGGGGAGGGCCGGGCCCCGGTGCCGCTGTGGGTGAAATACGAGGTGCTGCCCTGGGCTCGGCCTTCCCGGGACGCCCCGTTGTCGCTGGTGAACACGAAGATGGTGTTGTCGAGCTGGCCGAGGGCCTCCAGCTCGGCTGAGATGCGGGCCACGCTCTCGTCGATCGACTCCACCATGGCGGCGTACACCTCCATGTAGCGGGCCATCACCCGACGGTCTGGCTCGGGATAGCTGTCCCAGGCCGCCACGTCCTCGTTGGGCTCGGTATTGCGGGGGGGCAGCTCGGCGTCAGGGGGGACGATGCCCAGTTCCTTTTGGCGGGCTAGGCGCTCTTCGCGCAGCTGATCCCAGCCCTTGTCGTAGTTGCCCCGGTGGCGAGCGGTGTCGGTGGCCTTGGCGTGCAGCGGAGCGTGGACCGCCCCGTGGGCGTAGTACAAGAAGAGCGGCTTGTCGGGGTCGGTGGTCTTGACCTCGCGGATCATGCGACAGGCCCGGTCGGTGAGGTCGTCGGTTAGGTAGTAGCCCTCGGGATACTCGTCCACATGCACGGGGTTGTTGCCCTCGAACAGCATGTGGGGGAAGTGGAAGTCGGTTAGGGCCTCCAAGAAGCCGTAGTACTGGTCGAAGCCCCGCTGGAGCGGCCACGAGTGGGTGTCGCCGGCGATCGACAGGTCGGACTCCAAGCACAGATGCCACTTGCCCACCGCCGCGGTGGCGTAGCCGTTGGCCTTGAGCATCTCGGCCAGCGTTGATTGGTTTTGGGGCAGCTCTCCGGCATAGCCGGGAAAGCCGGGATTGGCATTGGCCACGAACCCCATCCCCGCGTGATGGGAGTTGAGACCGGTCAAAAGCGCCGCCCGGGTGGGAGAGCACAGCGGGGTGACGTGGAAGTTGGTGTAGCGCACCCCGGTGGCGGCCAACGCGTCGATGGCCGGGGTGGGTATCTCCGAGCCGTAACAGCCCAGATCGGAGAAGCCCAGATCGTCGGCCAGCACGATCACGATGTTGGGGGCATCGGGCGGCGGTGTGGGCTTGGGCGGCCACCACGACTCCGAGGTGGCGATGATGCGTCCGATCTTGCCCCCGAAACCGGGATAGTGCTCTTGCTGGCGCTGATCGGTCATCTGCTCTCCTCGTGGCTGCGGCGGACAATATAGATACACCATCCCCCGGCGGGGCGGCGGGGGCTATTCAAGACCCATTCCGATTTCGCGGAGTTCGGCTAGGCGGACTTCTTCGGTGTCGGGGGCGGGGGGGCCGGGGATGTAGGTCACCTGGTGGATGGTGCCGGTGTAGGGGAATGAGCCGTGGCGCTGGTGGAGCTGCCACGACACCGGGGAGCGACGGTCGACGCCCACGTCGATGCCCTCCCAGGGGATGAAGCCGTAGATCTGGGGGATGTCTGTAGCGGTGATGCCGGTTTGGCCGTCGGCGCTCGCGGTGATGTTCCAGATGCGCCCGCCGGGGGCTTGGACGTCGAGAACTATTTGCTGGCACTCCCCCGGGAGGTCCATGGGGTCGAACACCATGGGATCGCCGCCGCTGTTCACCTCGAAGTGCAGGGCGCCGTCTTCGATGTAGAGCACATAGCCCGACGCCTGCCCACCGTGGGCCACCAGCACGCCCTGGTCGCCGGGTTGGTGGTGCAGGTCGACGGTGACGGTGAAGTTGCCTCCCGCGATGATCCGCGAGGCTCGATACCGCTCCACCGTGGGGGTGCCGGGCAGGATCCGCAGCGGCCGGGTGAGCAGGTCATGCTCGGCCGGACGGAGCAGACGGTACAGCCCGGTACCCTCGTCGAGGGGATAAACCCGGTTGCGCCAGGCGGCCTCCTCCCAGGCCTCGACGAGCTCGGCCAGCTTCTCGGGCTCGGCCTCGGCCAGGTCGACCCGCTCGTTGAGATCCTCCTCCAGGTTGAACAGCTCCCAGCGGTCGGTGCTGAACGGAGTCATGAACTCGTGGAACGCAGCCGCTCCCCAGCCGTCGCGGTAGTAGGCCCGGTGGCCGATGCACTCGTAGTACTGCTCGGTGCGCTCGGAGGGGGTGTCGGGATTGTTCAAGGTCGCGGCGAACGACACCCCATCGGGGGCCTCGGAGGCCAGTCCGTGGCGTTCGGAGGGAATGTCTACTCCCACCATCTCCGAAAGGGTGGGCAGCAGGTCGATGATGTGGGCGTACTGGTGGCGCAGTTCCCCTCCGACCGCCGCGGTGCGGGCCGGCCACGAGAACACGAACGGCACCGAGTGGCCGCCCCGATAGGAGGTGATCTTGTACAGCCGGAAGGGGGTGTTACAGGCCATGGCCCAGCCCCGGGGGTAGTGGGGCCAGGTGGTGGGGCCGCCGATGGCGTCGAGAGCCTCCATCTCCTCGTCGCCCACCTCCGCCGACGACATCGCTCCGGGGTTGCTGTAGGTGAAGTACGAGATAGTGCCCTGGGCCCGGCCCTCCCTTGACGCTCCGTTGTCGCTGGTGAACACGAAGATGGTGTTGTCGAGCTGGCCGATAGTCTCCAGCTCAGCCCGGATGCGGGCCACGCTGTCGTCGATCGACTCCACCATGGCGGCGTACACCTCCATGTAGCGGGCCATGACCCGACGCTCGCCCTCGGGGTAGCTGTCCCACGCGGCCACATCCTCGTCGGGCTCGAAGTTCCGAGGGGGCAGCTCAGTGTCGGACGGCACAATCCCCAGCTTGATCTGGCGGGCTAGGCGCTCCTCGCGGAGCTGATCCCAGCCCTTGTCGTAGTTGCCCCGGTGGCGGGCGATGTCGTCGGCCTTGGCGTGCAGCGGAGCGTGGACCGCCCCGTGGGCGTAGTACAGGAAGAACGGCTTGTCGGGATCGGTGGCCTTGACCTCCCGGATCATGCGGCAGGCCCGGTCGGTGAGATCGTCGGTGAGGTAGTAGCCCTCGGGGTACTCGGCGATGTCGATGGGGCTGTTGCCCTCATACATCAGGTGGGGATGGTGGAAGTTGGTGAGGGCCTCTAGGAATCCGTAGAACTGGTCGAAGCCCCGCTGGAGCGGCCACGAGTGGGTGTCGCCGGCGATCGACAGGTCGGTCTCCTTGCACAGGTGCCACTTGCCCACCGCCATGGTGGCGTAGCCGCTGGCTTTGAGCATTTCGGCCAGCGTTTGCTGGTTGTGGGGCAGCTCGGCGGCATAGCCAGGAAAGCCGGGATCGGCGTTGGCCACGAAGCCCACGCCCACGTGATGGGAATTGAGACCGGTCAACAGCGCCGCCCGGGTGGGCGAGCACAGCGGGGTCACGTGGAAGTTGGTGTAGCGCACCCCGGTGGCGGCCAGTTCGTCGATAGCCGGGGTGGCGATCTCCGAGCCGTAGCAGCTCACATCGGAGAAGCCCAGATCGTCGGCCAGCACAACCACCACGTTGGGGGCGCCCACGGGAGGGGTGGGGCGGGGCGGCCACCACGACTCGGAGGTGGCCATGATCTTTCCCACCGTGCCCTCGAACCCGGGGTAGTGCTCCTGCTGGCGCTGATCAGTCATCGGATCTCCTTGTGGTTCGCCGCCGACACAATACGGCAATGTCCAGCGGCGCTCCCCCGCAGGGATTTTGGGAGGGCAACGCTCAGGCGGGCTGGTAGTCCTCGAGAACCGTGCCCTTGAAAAAACCGGGGTCGGCGCCGGTGCAGAGCCGCACCGCGTTGTCGCACATGAAGGCCCGGAACTGCGACTCGTCGAGCCAGCCGTTTTCCACCTGCTCGTAGGCCTCGGGCATCACGTCGACCATGTTGGCAACGTCCCAGTGGGCGATATCGGAGCTGAAGACCGCGTTGAGCGGGGTGCCGCCCGGAAGCTCGGGGTCGAAGGCCAGCCGGGTGAGCGGGTCGTCGGCCTCGCATCCGAACCAGCAGGATGTGGAGATCTGGCGGATCACGTCGTCGGGCCCGGTGATGCCCGATGCTTCGAAGTCGTTCACCACATCGGGGGTGCGGAAGAAGTCTGCGAACTGGGCCCCGAAACCGGGCTCGGGATTGAGCTTGCCGGCGTGCTCGGACAGCAACCGGTCGAACCGGTCGGGGTTGAAGGCGTCGGGGTCATAGGCGGGCAGCCCTTCGGGGCCGCGCTTGTGGTAATGGCCAATCATGTCGTGTACCAACTGCACTGCCCAGGTTGTGCCCCCCTCCAGGAAGGCCAGCCTCAGATCGGGAAACCGGTGCAGCACCCCGCCAAACAGCAGCGACTTGAGGGTGGCCTCGCTGGCCCCGGCGAAGTTGCCCATGTGGTTGTAGGAGAAGTTGGTGATCGACCGCCGTCCGCTCCACCCCATCGACCCGGAGTGGAAGCCAGCCACCACGCCCAGCTCCACCAGCCGCTGCCACAGAGGGTCGTAGTCGTAGGCGCTATCGAGGCCCAGCGAGTCAATCCAAGTGCCCCCACCTTCCAGGTCGCGCACCGCGAAGCCGCCCAGCATCGCCACCTTGAAACCCAGATCGACCACCGCGTGGTCCAGTGCCTCCACCGCCTCCTGGGGTGTGGCGGTGGGGATGGTGGCCACCGGTACCAAGCGGTCGCCAAAGCCCTCGTACACATCGGCGGTGTAGCGGTTCCAAGCCCGGCACATCCCCCGGCGGATCTCGTCGTTGCGCTGGCTGGGCACCACCAGCCCCCACGTCGGGTAGCAGAGGGCTAGGTCCAAACCCAGCTCGTCTAGCCGCTGGTACATCAGCTCGGGGGCCATGGCCGCGGCCAGGTCGTCGGTGTTGGCGAACGGGACGCCCCACCACGTCTGGCGAAATGGCCGCACCCGAGGGCGCTCTTCGGGGGGCACCTGGGCCCAGTGGGAACTCCCGTCGAAGGTTCCCGTGGCCCACAGCGCGTTCAGACCCTCGCTGATGCCCTCGTCCCGCACATAGCGATCCAGGTCGGGCCAGTGCTCCCAGTAGTGGCCGTCGCTATCCACCACCGGGTGGTCGAGCCGCTCTCTGACATCGGCGGGAGACAATTCGCTCATGGGCTGAGACTAGTAATTAGCCCGTAGGGTGTGCCGGTGGCGACAGGAGGACCGACATGACCGGCGAGCGAAATCGGCGGTGGGTTCTGCGGGCTCGGCCCCAGGGTGACATCACCGCCGATGACTTGGAGTTGACCGAATTACCGGTGGCGAAACCGGGCGATGGCCAGATGCTGGTGCGCAACACCTATCTGTCCATGGACCCCACCCACCGGATCTGGATGAGCGACTTGGATGCCTACATGCCTCCCATCGAGGTGGGCGAACCCATGCGGGGACGCACGTGGGGCACCGTGATCGAGTCCCGTCATCCAGAGTTTCAGCCCGGCGACGTGGTCACCGGCGGGCTGATCTGGGAGGAGTTCTCGGTGCTGGATCGGGCCGAGGCCATTCCCCAGGACTTGGGTGTGCCCCTTGAGGCGTTCACCGGTGTGCTTGGCCCCACCGGCATGACCGCCTATTGGAGCCTGCTCGACATCGGCGAGCCCCGCCCCGGCGACACACTGGTGGTGTCTGCGGCCGCGGGAGCCACCGGCTCGGTGGCGGGCCAGATTGGCAAGATCGTGGGCTGCCGGGTGGTGGGCGTGGCCGGCGGGCCGGAGAAGTGCCGGTTCGTGACCGAGGAACTGGGTTTTGACGCCTGCGTGGACCACAAGGCCGGCAACTTGGACAAGCAGTTCCGGGCGGCGTGCCCGGACGGCATCGACGTGGACTTCGAGAACGTGGGCGGCGAAGTGATGGATGCCGTTCTGGGCCTGGTGAACAACCACGCCCGGGTGGTGCTGTGCGGCATGATCTCCACCTACAACGCTGAGGGCGACTGGTGGTCGCCCCGGCTGTTCCGCAATATCTTGTTCAGGCGGTTGAAGGTGCAGGGCGTGATCATCACCGACTACTTCCACCGTTTCGGCGAGGCACTCCCCGTCCTGGCCCAGTGGGTGCGCGACGGGCGCATCCGCTACCGGGTAGACGTGGTGGACGGCATCGAGAACGTCCCCCAGGCGCTGGCCCGCCTGTTCGAAGGCCGCAACATCGGCAAACAGCTTGTGAGAGTTTCGGGCCACTAACGTGCCAACCATGACTCCTGAGGACTTGGTTGAGATCGAGGCCATTCGCCAGCTCAAGGCCCGGTATTTCCGGTTTATGGACCAAAAGAGGTGGGACGAGTGGGAGGACGTGTTCTGCGACGACGTGGTGATCTCCACCCCCGACGACACCGGCGAGGACTCGGACATAACCGGCAACAAGGCCTTCCGGGTGTACCTAGAGCCCATCTTGGCCCCGATCATCACCACCCATCACGGGCACATGAGCGAGATCAGCATCGACGGACCTGATACCGCCTCGGCGGTGTGGTCGATGGAGGACCATCTGGACTGGCCGCCGGAGAGCGGTGTGGGGCAGATGTGGGGCACGGGGTGGTACGAGGAGACCTACCGCAAGTGCGACGATGGACAGTGGCGGATTGCTTCGCTGCTTTTGCGGCGGCAGCGGGTTGAGGTTGAGGGGAATCGGGTGTTTCCGGCGGAGCGGCCTACGGGATAACCGCTAGCACCACGCCCTCGGACACCGTTATTTCAGGGGTGGGGGTGGTGGCGCGGTTGCTTACTCCTCGGCTGGTTAGGGGGTCTAGGACTTCGTCGTTGAGAGGCCAGTTGAGGCCGGTGGTGGTTACCCGGGCCGGGCCGCCGAGGGCGAACAGCGACACGGTTGTGCCTGGCTCTACTTCTATAGCGCGGTGGCCGTGGACTACTACAGCTTGGGCGTTGCCTAGCCAGGCTTCGATGTCTACTCCGGCCCAGGCGGAGGAGGCCAGCACGTTTAGGTTGCCGATTAGGTGGTCTAGACGGCCTCCTCCAACGCCGATCACGATCACTCGGTCGGCGAGGCGGGCGGCTAGCTCCAGGGCTAGCTCCAGGTCGGTTTGGTCTTTGTCCGGGGGGTGGCGTTCTATTCGGGTACCGGACTGTTCGGCAGTGGTTAGGGCTTCGGGTGATACGGAGTCCATGTCTCCCACGGCCACTGCCACGATCAGGCCGGCGGCTACCGCATGGTCAAGACCGTGGTCGGCGGCTACGACTACCGGGTCGGCGGGGAGGCGGGCGATCTCTTCTGGGGTGGGGGGGTCGCCGCCGGCTACCACCACCACGGTGACGCCGGGGTCTGTTGGCGGTGTCATCAGAATGGGCGGGTTATGGCTCGGGTGGGGCCGAAGTTGTGGAGGCCGCCGGCGTGGAGGTTGCCAAGGCCTCCGGCGCACATCACGATCACGTCGGTGGGGTGCTCCACGATGTAGGCGGTGCCGTCGGGGCTGATCCGGTCGCGCTCGGCCAGCCACTGCTTGTGGGTCTCGGGGAAGTCGTCCACTCGGTGGCAGGCGTTTCGCCACAGGGCCTCTTGCACGTCTTCGATGGTGGGGTAGGCCGCGGCCAGCATGTCGGCCCAGGGCGGGGGCACCACCACCATCACCTCGGCCCCCCAGTGGGAGATGTAGGCGTTGGTGCCCACATAGGCCAGCGACTGACCGATGACCCAGGCCAGCGATTGGCCGTTGTCGGCGGCGATATCGGCGATGTCCATGGTGCCGATGGTGCCGTAGACGGTGACCGCGTCGCCGCTCACCCCCCGGCGCTCGGCCAGAGGCGGCCACGGAGAGCGCTCCTCCCACTCCCCCATCACCAAACCCACCACCCGAGCGGGCTGGCCCATCACGCACTTGGAGGTCTCGCCCGCCACCTGGCCACCTACGTTTCGCATCACCAGCCGAATAGCCCGCCCGATGGCCGGCCCCGCCCCGGCGGCTCCGCCGAAGCAGCCGGCCTCGTAAGGCAGGTCCAGCCGAGCTCGGGCCGGGCCGTTCACAAACAGGCAAGGCACCACCGAACTGGTGGTGGTGTTGAGGGCGAATAGGTCAAACGGCCGCTCGGCCATGGCCTCCAACGCGGCCATCATCAGCGGCATGGCCTCGGGGGCAGCACCGGCCATACAGGCGTTGATGGCCAGTTTCTCTACCGTGCACCACGCATTGGCCGGAGGCACTTCCAACAGCACCGAATCAGGAGGGCGACCCGCGGCGGCGGTGAAATGAGACACGCGCTCCGGTGTGGGCGGGATCAGCGGAAGGCCGTCGCCCCAGCCCTGATCGGCAGCCCAGCGCATGAACTCCACCGGGTCATCGGGGGCCTCGACTTGCCCGCCGGGAACGGCACTGTTGTCAGGAGCCATCTACGACGGCACTCCCAGTGAATCCAGCAGCGTTGGCCAGAAGTCGTGGGCGATCTGGCGCACTTCCGGTTCGGGACGGGTGTCCAGCGGATAGGGCAGCACGCACAGCCGCAGGCCGGGCCGCTCCATGTTGCGGGACATGATCTCGGCCAGAGGCACGAACTCTTCGGTTACGACGGCGACCGCCGTCTTGTCCTGGGCCGCCACCGCAACTGCGTCGTGGACGGTCCAGGACGTGCAGCTGCCTCAATTGCCCAAGCCGACGATGGCGATGTCCACGTCGGTGGCGAAGCCTTCCAACTCTTCGAGCACCGCGTCCTCGAGCTTCACGTCCTGGCGGGACTCCGAGCACCACGGCACCACCTCGGCCCCGGCCGCCTCCAGCTTGCGGGTCCACTCGTCGGTGGTCCACAGGAACGAGCGCCAAGTGAGGTCGTAGCGGATGCCCACCCGCTTGCCGGTCAGCGGACCGGCATCGGGGCCCCGATCAGGGTCGATCAGCGGCGGAGCAGCCGTCGGATCCATTACCAACATGGGAGCAGACTACCGGGCGGTGCCGCAGAGACCGGTGTGAGTAGTGCCTACCGGCCGGTGAACTCGGGCGGACGGCCCTGTTGGCGGGACTCGGCCCACTCTCGGAAGTCGGCTGAGCGCGACGACAGCTCCATGGCGAAAGCCTCGTCGCCCAGGTGGGCCTCCAGGCTGCGGCCGGAGCCGCGGTGAATGAGCATTTTGGCCAGTCCAACAGCCACAGCGGCCGAGGCAGCGAGCCGGGAGGTCAGCGCGGCGGCCTTGGCGTCGACATGGTCGGCCGGCACCGCCTGATGGATCAGCCCCCATTCTGCGGCCTCAGCCCCCGACACCTCCTCACCCAGCATCAGCATTTGTTTGGCCCGGGCCACACCGGCCAGACGGGGCAACAACCACGACGAGCCGCTATCAGGGGTGATGCCCATGGCGGAGAAAGGGGCCCGCAGCCGGGCATCGTCGGCGACCACCGCGAAATCCGAAGCCAGCACCAGGCTGAGGCCCAGACCCACCGCCCATCCCCGCACCGCGCACACAATGGGCACCTGCACCTCCAGCATCACTGGGATGAGCCGATTCACCAGATAGGGCATACGCCGGGAGATGCTGCCCGGCCGGGGCCGAGAACCGTCGCCAGCCCGCCCGGCCAAGTCGAAACCGCTGCAAAAGTTCTCGCCGACCGCGTTGAGTAGAACCGCCCGAATCTCCTCGTCGGCGCTGGCCGCTTCCAAGGTGTCGATCAGGGCCAAGACGATATCGTCGGTCAGCGAGTTTCGGCGCTGGGGCCGGTCGAGGGTGAGGGTCAACACCGGCGGCGCCGAGACCACGTGCAGCCCGTCGGGCGGCGTTGGATAGGGCTTCATGCCCGGCCCAGGCTAATCAGGATGCTACGAGCTCGGCGGCACCGAATATGACCGAAAACCTCACACACCAGATCACCACGGTGGAGTAGCGGCTCAGGTCCACGTCGCGGGGAATCTCGTAGTTCTGCGAGCCCACGTTGCCTTTGAGATCGCCGAGGTCGATGAAATCGTCGTCGAACTGGCCGGCGGGAGCGTCCTGGGGCGCGGAGCTCAGATACACGTTCAGGTCGGGGCCGTTGTCGGTTCGGAAGTCCTCGAACCGCAAGAACCGCTGGCCCGTGCCGTCGCCCAGCACCATGGCATTGCCCGTGGTGGGGTGGCTGCGGTTGATGAACGGGCCTGACGCCTCCACCCGAATCTGGGGCTGCTCGGGCATGTGGGGCATTGCCTCTTCCACCTCGACCACGGCGGGCATGTCCTCTTCCTCCATGACCTCGTCCATCTCAGCCTGGAGCTCTTCTGAGATCTCGTCCCCCGGCATGGCCCCTACCGGTGGACTGTCGTCAGGGCCGGGGGCGGCATCGCCGGCCGCCGACGGGGTGGCGGCTTGGGCCGGCTCATCAGCGGGGGTCGCCGCATTTGCAGTCGAGGCATCGGTGGAAGTCGGCGCCGCGGCAGTCGTGGCGGGCTCTGGGGCGGGAGTGCCGGCTGCGACGCCGCTGTCGAACACCGGCCCGGCTTCGTCCACCTCGTCGTCGATGAAGTAGGTCTGGAACGCAAACCAGAAGAACACGGCCCAGATGGCAAGGCCCAGCAAGGCGGCCAATCCCGCTGTTATCAGCACCTTGGCCCGGACCGGCAACACCTTCAACCATCCCCACAGGAGGGATATCAGCCGTTTCATGCCCCCCAATGTATGGGAAGAAGTCCCAAACCGCAGATGATTGCGCCTGTCTATCGACGCAGCATCTCTCCGACTACCGCGACAAACTGGCGAGATGGGCTACGAGACGCTGATCGTGGAGCGCAAGGGCAGAGTGGGATGGCTGATCAACAACCGTCCCGACCAGCTCAACGCCATGAATTCCCAGATGCGCGAGGAGTTCGCCGAGGCGTGGCTGGAGCTGGATCGAGACCCGGAGGTGCGGGTGATCGTCCACACCGGGGAGGGTCGGGCCTTCCAGACCGGCGTGGATGTGATGGAGCTGGCCACCGACGGCCAGGGCATGGAGCGCTACCGGGAGTCGGTGGAGAACTTCGACCTGCACTTCACCTCATGGCACCAGAAAGTACGCAAGCCGGTGATCACCGCGGTCAACGGCATCTGCTGCGGAGGCGGCTTCCACTGGGTGGCCGACGCCGACATCGTGATCGCCGCCTCCGACGCCCAGTTCTTCGACCCCCACGTGTCGGTGGGCCAAGTAGTGGCCTTGGAGGCCATCGCGTTGTTGAAGAAGATGCCGGCTGAGACCGTCATGCGGATGGCCTTGATGGGGGCGCATGAGCGGATGGGTCCCCAGCGGGCCTACGAGCTTGGCATGATCAGCGAGATCGTCGATCCGCCCGAGCGTCTGCGGGAACGAGCCAGCGAGATTGCCCAAGCCATCGCCCGCAACTCCCCTTCCGCGATGGCCGCCACCAAGAAGGCTCTATGGGACGCTATGGAGCATGGCCTCACCGAGGCCAGCAAGACCGGCGCCTTCCACATGACCGGCATATGGGGCCACCCCGACCAAGTGGAGGGCCCCGCCGCCTTCGCCGAAAAACGCGAGCCCCAATGGGAACCCCTAGACCCGATTTAGGGTAGATCAATCTCAACTGAGAACAATCGTGATCGCCTGATCGGCAGGCAGAATCGGCTAGGGGTTCAGTAGTGCTCGAAGCGGGCGTTGAGCCCTGACATGTCCTCGTGGTCTGTGGTGAGGATGAAGGCACCCAAGCTCTCTGCGACCACAGCGAGGTGGGCATCCACCACGTCTGAGGTTCCGGTATCTGCGAGTCTGAGGCCCACTCTCACTGACTCGTCCAGAGGGTGGACATCGAAGTAGCGCAGCGCGCGACAGGTTTGCCTGCCTGGCCGGTTCCCGCCAGACCTGTGCGAGCACCGGGTGGGTGGTGTGCAGGTCATCGCCGCGCTCAGTTGCCCGCTTGATCAGAGCCCACAATCGGGAGTTCAGATTCTCGCTGTCGAGAATCAGCGGTCCGGCGTCAACGATCAACGATCCACTCCCTGACGGTCGAGAACTGCATCAGCCCAGTCGAGATGCTCGGAACTGATTGGACCCTCTTCGGCCTCCCACGAAGCGATCATGTCGAGCATCGCCTGACTGCGGCGCCGGCGTTTCACTTCGGCAAGAAAGTTGTCGCCCCCGGTATCAACTGCCCAGCAGCTAGATGGTTGCGGGCCCGCTCGTCACCATGGGACGCCTTGGGTTACATCACCTTCCACCAGGGGGCGGCGAGAACGTCGGGGGTGAGCCATTCGAGGGTTGTTCCGGTGTGGAGCAGCAGGCCGGGAGCGGCCCGGTCGGCGTACTCCGACTGGAAAGCCCGCAGGTGGGCGGCGTGGCTGAGGCGGGGGCGGTCGGCGGTTTTGATCTCGATGGGCAGCAGGCGGTCGGCGGACTCGATCACGAGGTCCACCTCCTCTCCTGTACTGGTGCGCCAATAGAACACATCGGCCTGCTCGATCCGGGCATCGCGCCAAGCCAGCACGTCGCAGAGCACCAGGTTTTCCAGATGGGCGCCTTGGGGCTCGTCTGTCTGGGCCAGATGCAGGGCCACCCCGGTATCCCCCCAATACAGCTTGGGAGACTTGACGAGCCGCTTGGTTCGGTTCACTGCGAACGCCGGAAGCCGCACCAGCAGGTACGAAGTTTCCAACAAGTTGAGGTACCGGTGAGCTGTGGACTGGGCCAGCGCCACATCCCGGCCCAACTCCACCTGGTTGAGGATCTGTCCCAGGCGGTGGCAGGCGGCCCGCATCAACCGGCGGAAGTCGGGCAGCGACGATATCGACGAAAGGTCTCGTAGGTCGCGCTCCAGATAGGTTCTGACATAGCCGTCGAACCAGATGGCCCGCTCTTCAACAGTGTCCAGATGCACCGCAGGCTGCGGGAATCCACCCCGACGACACAAGGCCCGCCAGTCTTCGCTGTGATCGGGCCGCGCGGCCACCAATTCCAGCCACTCCTCACCGGGGATACTCAACAGCTCCTCCCAGATACCGCTCTGGCCCAGGCCCATTTGCTCCTGACGGGTCATCGGCCACAGTGTCAGGTAGCTGGCCCGTCCGGCCAACGACTCGGAGACCTGGCTCATTAGCAGCAGATTGGCCGAACCAGTGAGCAAGAACTGTCCCGGCTTTCTGTCGCGGTCGATGGCTCGCTTGATCTCGTGGAGCAGTTCGGGCGCACGCTGAACCTCATCGATCGCTGTTGGCTGGTCGCCTCCCACCAAAGCAGAGGGGTCGCTGTGGGCCATATCGACCACATCGAGGTCGTCAAGGGTGAAATACCGCCGAGTACCCGGAATCAGCTCCTGGGCCAGGGTGCTCTTACCCGATTGGCGTGCGCCAGTCACCACCACCGCGGGCATGACATTGAGCCGAGCCGCCAAGCTTGACGTAGCAAGACGGGGTAGGGCAGTTCCGTTCATGCGATAAATAATATCTATTCAAGTAGTGAATACAATCTATTCACGAGGAAAATGAAAACATGGAAGGCCCTCTGTGCCCCGCTTAGGATGTGGGCCCATGGGAACGATTGTCATCACCGGATCAGCAGGCGGAATCGGCCAAACCACTAGGGAGCGACTATCCCGAGATGGCCACGAGGTGATCGGGGTGGACATCCGCGACGCCGAGGTCATTGCCGATCTCTCAACTCCCGAGGGGCGCAACGCGATGATCGGCGCGGTGGCCGCCGCCAGCGGGGGCCGCATTGATGGCCTTGTAGCAGGCGCGGGGATCACCGGCCCCGATCCCCAGCAGGTGGTGTCGATCAACTACTTCGGGGCGGTGGCCACAGTGGAGGGCCTGCGCCCCCTGCTGGCCCAGGGCACCGACTCCTCGGCCATCGCGATCAGCTCCAATTCCAGTACCACGCTGGTCTCCCTACCTGAAGGCCTGGTGGAGGCCTGCCTCAACGACGACGAGGAACAGGCCCGGGAGCTGGCCGGGGCCGATCCGGGCACGGCCTATGCCACCAGCAAGCTGGCCCTGGCCCGCTGGACCCGCCGCACCGCCATCGGCGCCGACTGGATTGGATCGGGCATCCGGCTCAACGCGGTGGCCCCCGGCCTCATCGACACCCCGCTGGTGGCCGACAACATCGACATGATCATGAACCTGGGCGATGTGTACCCCATCCCCCAGAACCGCCCCGGCCGCCCCGCCGAGGTGGCCAACCTACTGGCCTTCCTGCTGTCGCCCGACGCCAGTTTCTTCTGCGGCTCGGTGGTGTTCATGGACGGCGGCAGCGATGCCTCCCTCAACGCCGACGCCTGGCCCACCGCCAACACCACCGCCGACCGCTGGCCAACCCTTGACTGACAACCATGCCTTGGGGCTTGCGATTCCAAATAGATCAAGGCGACGGTTCAACCGCGCCTCCAATCCACACTTGATATCGATCACGGTACTTGCACGGATCTTCATTGAATGTCTTGCCAAGAGAGCAAATCTCTGCAACATCTTCGTCCTCGCGGGGATATGTGAACAGTAACCGCACAGAATTAGGTGCCCAAACGTTCGCAGCCGGAATACTGTCTACCGTGGCGAACTGCTTCAATCCCGTTGAGGAACCGTAGGTCGGCGCGAAAGGTGCCAGCTCTTTTATATCTACAACTTTCATATCCGAATCAAAAATTGCTACGTATGCCTTGAGTGTTTCTATAGTCTGGGTAATAGCCTGCTGTTGTAAACTCGGATGAGATACTGGTGCTTCCAATTTAGTATAGAGATCCTGAAACTCTACTACACCCGATTCCAATGGCATATCGATTTCCAAACCCTGCGGGTAAATGTCCCAAAATTCACTTTCAAGGAGATGAAGATACGAAGCCCACCTTATACTATTGTCGACCAGATCGGCCGAAGAAGCTCTAGAGGACGAGTAGCTATTATAGTTTCCATAATTCGTTATTCTCGCTTCGTTTCGATATATCGACCCAGAATTGTGGCCTATTATATGAAAAGAGCGACTAATATCTAAACGCTCCGATAACGATGCCGTCACCCCGAACTCTACGGCATCGGGAATCACAGTATCTGTACAGCTTTCAATTTGAAAGGGGAAACGCTCTCCTGGTTGGACCGTCAACGGCCAAGTCCATCTAGCGTCCCTTTCGCAATCCATTCCTGACGCAACCCACACCTCCACATCACGAGCGAACATCCTGTCAGAAAGGTTTTGCGCCAACCCTCTAACAACACCATCTTTAAAAGTCACGGTCTCTAGATCCACTGCAACTTCATCAACAAAGTTGCCGTACCGGTAAGTGCCCAAGGAACCATAGGTACCCAGTGGAGGCGCATACAAGCTCCAATATTGTCGATCTTTTTTGCGCTCTGCCCTGTATAATCCACCCGTAGAATCACAAGAACCGCGAATTTGTCCCCTAGGTTCACTTGAAGATACCAATTCACCCACAGTCAAACCAGGTTCGCTCGGCGATTGTCCAGGCCCATTATAGCTTGCCCCACCTATCCATAGTTGATAGCCGATAGAGTCATAATAGATGTCTAGCCAGGGATATCTATCGAAATAGTCATCTCCTGAGCTATGCCTGAGTTCCACATTCTCAGGTCTCAATTGAGACCCATGTGGAAATAATTTATTTGGGCTAGCAGGAATCAATTGCATGACATAAAATGGGTCAACAGGGTATATTTCTGAGTTCGATACTTCAGTTACAGGAACTATATGTCCTGCCCGGTTCCTACCATCTCCATCAAGTCCTTCCTGGACTTTGAAGGGAACAAGTTCTCTCACATCAAGCACATCGTAAGTGGTAAAGCTCTGCAAAATGGGGTCATAGGTTGAAAACCAAGACTCCTGAACCCCCTCAGGGATAGTTTCGATTCCTAAAATTGCTTGATACACCCGAACACCCTCGACGACGTGATGTTCTCCCGGAACATAGAATTTGGGGAATAGAGCTTCCGGGGTGAAAGCATAGTTCGAATACGTTAGAGGAACAAATTCTGATGCAATCGAGTCAAGATCGTCGCTGCGTATAAGGTCGGCTGGGAATTGCGAAAAAAATCTATCCCGATTCTGCAAGTCGAAGGAGTACGGGCTAGCCCTCAACCAATAGTCCCACTCCTCATATTCATAGAGACGTTCATCATGAACGATGATCTGTGGAGATCCGTATCTGCTATTCTCTCTATCTTGTAGCATATTTCTTGTGAAAGCTCGACCAAGATCAGGGACTTCAGACAATTCTCCAGTGACACTTAAAGTTGCATCAATATGTCTACCACCTAAATTGGAAGTGTGTTCCCACGGTGAAATCTCTGGAGATGAGGATGCTGGCGGCCAATTCAACTTAATTTCAAAAGGTGCTTTCTCGCCTGGAAGCATAGTCAATGGCCAGTGCCAGCTTTCCTTGCCATTACCTCCAGTCTGTTCAAGGTGTACGACGACATTTCTGGCAAATAATTGGCGAGATGCATTGTACACAGTTCCTCGAACAACACATTCCCTGATCGTTGTATTATGAATTTCGAGTCGGTCTTCTCGTTCCGAACTAGGAGGTTTTTTCAATTCCAAATAACCCTCATATCCGATCGGCAGGTCGGGCTTCGAGAACAAGTATGAGACTGATGGGTTATTCTGACTGGTCGAACCATCCGACATATTTTCTACCATTGGCGTAGACGAAGGCGCGGCAGCCAAAGGTGGAGTGCGCCCCCCTTTCAGCTCCTCTTGGCTCCAATATGGCTCTTCGCCAGAGCCATCCAAAGATCCATAAGCAAATGGAGGCAGATGTGATGGAACAGGAGTAGGGATACTGAAAACCGCACCCTCTGCTGATGCTGAGGCCGCAGGTGTTTCTTCCGATATCGCTTCAGCAGCTAGGGCTGTAGCCAAGACGGATAGTGTCGGTTCAACCGTCGTGTGTACCACATTTCGATCAATCGAATCGGCGCTGCATCCGGCAATGGCAAGAGCCACCGTCGCGACAGCACATCGGACGCTCCGCAGCGCATGCCAGCCATTGCTGCCGCAGGGGGAGGCGCTCCTAGACTCCATCTGGCCACCAGGTTACAGCACGCCAGCCTTCTGCTGTTTGCCCCCTGACTATCCTCACGTGCCAAGGCGTGGGCGCTGACGGATTCCATTGGAAGATCTGACGACCAGTCAGTAGATAAGGTGTGGCGAATCTTTTCAATGAGTGAGACTCGCACTCGCTTTCTACAAAGGCGATGCCACATGAGGCTGATTTCCAGTGTTGCGGTGTTCATTCTGATAGCAGGCAGTGTCATGGGAGCGCGAGCCGTCGCCGACGATGGCCAAAACCCCGAATCAGAACAGGTGCTCAACGGCGGTGGAGGCGTCGACACCCTGTTGGGATCCGAAGAAGCGGGTGATGGGAGATGTGACTATTCGCACACTGCTGCTGACTGGTACACACGCGACGGAGTCGGCTCACCCCTCATCGATTTCCGGGACCGCGACTTTCGTGACTGCAACCTCTCGGGAGCTGAACTCCTCTACGCCGACTTTTCCCGCTCTGATTTCACAGCGGCGAACCTCTCCGGTGCTGATCTCAGCTATGGCTTTTTCAATGACGCCAAGTTGATAGATGCCGACCTCTCGGGAGCACTCCTGAATGGTGTCGACTTCAGTGGAGCGGACCTGACGAGAGCTGATCTCTCGGGAAGCACCCGCATCTACGCGTCCTTCGCCAACGCTGTGATCAATGGTTGCACTGATTGCACTACAACAGTGCCAAGCGATAGTGGCTCAGGGCAGTCCGCACTGACCGCTCAGCTTGTGAAGGTCCGCAACCAGCTCATCTTCGCCCAAGAAGCACTGCTTGATGCCTACCGCTGCCTATTTGGCACCGACACCGAAATAGTCCCCGGGGGTTGTATCGAAAACAGCCCATCTCTGCCCCGAGTGCAACCGCCGCCCTACACTCTTACCCCCACCGCCGAAGACATCGAATCCCGCGATCGTCTGATCATCGCCCAAGAAGCACTGCTCAACACCTACCGCTGCCTATTCAGCACCGACACCGAAATAGTCCCCGGCGGCTGCCCCTACAACCCGGCCCTCGAAGAGCTATAAACCCCAACTCCCGAAGCCGCCACAACGGACAAAAATCTGCACCTGCGCTCAGTTTCGGCAACCATCACACCAGAGGACCTACCGGCTGCGCTGGCGCTTTTGGATGCGGGCCCACTCGTCTCTTAGGCCGACGGTGCGGTGGAACAGGTCGGGGGTTTCGGGGTCTCGGGCGAAGTAGCCGAGGCGCTCGAACTGGACGACTTGGCCGGGGGCGATGTCGGCCATAGCGGGTTCGAAGCGGGCCCCCTCGATGAGCTGGGCCGAGTTTGGGTCGAGCGAGTCCATGGGGTCGGTGCCGTCGGCACCGGGGTGGGGGTCGGTGAACAGGCGCTCGTAGAGGATGGCTTGGCCGTCCACCGCGTGGGCGGCCGACACCCAGTGGATGGTGGCCTTCACCTTGCGGCCGTCGGGGGCCTGGCCTGAGCCGGTCTCGGGGTCGTAGGTGCAGCGCACCTCGGTCACGTTGCCGTCGGCGTCGGTGTCCACCCCGGTGCAGGTCACGAAGTAGCCCGATCGCAGCCGAACCTCTCGACCTGGAGCCAGCCGATAGAACTTGGGGGGCGGATCGAGCATGAAGTCGTCCTGCTCGATGTAGAGCTCCCCCGAAAACGGCACCTGCCGGGCCCCCGCGGAAGGATCCTCTGGATTGTTGCCCGCCTCCCGCATCTCCACTTGGCCCTCGGGATAGTTCTCGATCACCAGGCGCAGCGGGTTGAGCACCGCCATTCGGCGCAGCGCCGCCTCGTTCAGCTCCCGGCGGACGAACGACTCCAGCAGCTCCACCTCGACGGTGCCGTCCACCCGGGCCACCCCGATGTGGCGACAAAACTCCCGGATGGACTGGGGCGGGAAGCCCCGGCGGCGAAGACCCCGCAGGGTGGGCATGCGGGGGTCGTCCCACCCGTCCACTTGGCCCTCGTCTACCAGCTGCGACAGGCGGCGCTTGGACAACACGGCGTGGGTGATGTTCAAACGGGCGAACTCGGTCTGGCGAGGGCGGTCGCCGGGCAGATCGAGGTGGTCCAAGAACCAGTCGTACAGCGGTCGGTGGGCGTCGAACTCCAGAGTGCAGATGGAGTTGGTCACGCCCTCCACTGCGTCGCTCTGGCCGTGGGCCCAGTCGTAGGTGGGGTAGATGCACCACTGGTCGCCAGTGCGGTGGTGGCTTGCGTGGCGGATCCGATACAGCACCGGGTCGCGCATGAGCATGTTCTCGTGGGCCATGTCGATGCGGGCCCGCAGCACCCGCTCGCCGTCGGCGAACTCGCCGGCTGCCATTCGCCGGAACAGGTCGAGGTTCTCCTCGGGGGTGCGGTCGCGCCACGGGCTGTCGGTGCCCGGCTCGGTGAAGCTGCCCCGGCTCTCGGAGATGGCCTCGGCATCCTGGTCGTCCACATAAGCCAGCCCGGCCCGGATCAGGTCCTCAGCCCACTGGTAGAGCTGTTCGAAGTAGTCGGAGGCGTACAGGGTGCCACGGTCGGATTGGTAGCCCAGCCAGGCGATGTCCTCCTCAATGGCGGCCACGAAGTCGGCCCGCTCGGTCTCGGGGTTGGTGTCGTCGAAACGCAGGTTGCAGGTGCCGCCGAACTCGGCGGCCAAGTCGAAGTTCAAGCAGATCGACTTGGCGTGGCCGATGTGGAGATAACCATTGGGCTCGGGAGGGAACCGGGTCTGCACCCGTCCTCGGAAGGTGCCATCGGCGATGTCCTGGCGGATCAGGCTGCGGATGAAATCGCTACGCTCGCCGGGCTCGGCGTCCCCGGTGCTCCCGGCGGTGCTCATGGGTACCATCCTTGACCGATTTCGGACCGACCGGCAACGCATTATGCGCTCGTTTGGCGCGAAACTGGGACATGGCTTATTCGATCATCGATGTCGACACCCATATCACCGAGCCGGCCGACACCTGGACCAGCCGGGTGGCCGCCCGCCACCGCGACCACGTTCCCAGAGTCGAGGAGATCGACGGCCGCCAGATATGGCTGTTGGGCGACGACCGCGTCGGTGCGGTGGGCCCGACGGCCCCCGCCGGCTGGTCGAAGCCGATGCCCGACTCGCCCGCCGGCTACGACGAGGTACACCCGGCGGCCTTCGACGCCCAGGCCCGCCTCGAGCTGATGGACCAGCGAGGAGTGTGGGCCGAGGTGCTGTACCCCAACGTCGGGGGTTTCGGCGCCCAGAAGTTCTTGTCGATCGAAGACGCAGAGCTGAAGTACGAGTGCGTCCGGGCCTACAACGATTTCCTCTCCGAATGGTGCAGTGCCGATGACCGGCGGCTCATCCCGTCGATGGCCACCCCGTTCTGGGACGTGGACAATGCGGTGGCCGAGGTGCAGCGGTGTGCGGCCATGGGCTACCGGTCGGTGAACTTCACCGGCGAGCCCCAGGTGTTCGGCCTGCCCTATCTGGGCGAGTCGCACTGGGATCCGTTCTGGTCGGCGGTGTGCGACTGCGACATGGTGGTGTCGTTCCACATCGGCAGCGGCGAGTTCAACTGGGACCACAACCGGGTAGAGCGGCGAGGTTTCGCCGAGGCCTACGCCCTGCAATCGGTGGACCTGTTCACCAAGAACGGCATCCAGGTGTGCGACCTGCTGCTGTCGGGTGTGCTCCCCCGCTACCCCAAGCTGAAGGTGGTGTCGGTGGAATCGGGCATCGGATGGCTGCCCTTCATGCTCGAAGCGGTGGACAACCAGTTTGTCGAAGGCGGCGGCATGAATGACCGGCCCGAGTTCGACCGGCTGCCCAGCGAGTACTTCACCGGGCAGGTGTACACCACGTTCTGGTTCGAAGAATCCGCCCCCCAGGACTTGCTCGGTGGCCGGATTCCGCTCGACAACGTGCTGTTCGAGACCGACTTCCCCCACCCAACCTGTCTCTACGACAACGTGGAGGAGAAGATCGCCGCCAGCCTCGGCCACTTCTCCCCTGAAGAGCGCCACCAGCTCCTCTGGGGCAACGCCGAGAAGCTGTACCGGGTGGAAGTGCCTGCCTAAGCAATCAACCCGCTACATTCCCGGCCATGAGCAATGGATGGGACCGAGAAGCTGATGTAGTAGTGCTGGGGATGGGCGCGGCGGGATGCGCGGCGGCCATCGCCGCGGCCGATGCAGGGGCGTCGGTCATCTTGTTGGAGAAGATGCCCGAGGGGCGCGAGGGTGGCAACACCCGAATCTCGGGGGGGATCTGGTTCAACAGCCTCGACCGCGACGGGATGGCCACCTACCTGCGGTCGCTGTGCGGGCCTTACACCCTGCCCGAGGAGATCGTGCAGGTGTGGGCTGACGAGACCTACAAGAACACCGAGTGGCTGGAGGGCCTGGGGGTGACACCGGGTGTCCATGCCGACTACAAGCCCGAATACCCGGAGATGCCCGGGGCCGAGTTCTACGGCGGCTATCTGGGGGTCAACGGGGAGATGGGCCAGCAGTTGCTGTGGAAGGCCCTTTCTGCCGCGGTGCGGGACAAGGGCGTGGAGGTGTTGTTGGACAGCCCGGCCAACGAGCTGGTGACCGACTCCGACGGTGCGGTGATCGGCGTGGCGGCTACCTCAGGCGGCCAACCGTTGCGGGTGGGCGCCCGCCGGGGCGTGGTGCTGGCCACCGGCGGTTTTGAGAACAACCCCGACATGGTGCGCGACTACTTGCAGCTTCCCGGCTCTCCCGTGTGGGGCTCGCCGGCGGGCACCGGCGACGGCATCAAGATGGCCCAGAAGGTGGGCGCCGACCTGTGGCACATGGACAACATGATGGCTGCTCTCGGCTTTGCCGCCGATGGGTTCGAGTCCGGGATGTACGTGATGTTCATCTTCTCCATGGGATTCATCTGCGTGGGCAACGACGGCCGACGGTCCCACAACGAGATCCCGCCCCAAGGCCACGGTCACGCCTTGATCGACGGTGACTACGAGCTGTTCCAACGCCGGCCACTGCACGTGATCTTCGACGAGACCACCCGTCAGGCCGGGCCCATCTCCCCGCCACGGGAGA
Organism: Acidimicrobiia bacterium; assembly: GCA_022827725.1. Classification (GTDB taxonomy): domain Bacteria; phylum Actinomycetota; class Acidimicrobiia; order Acidimicrobiales; family Bin134; genus Poriferisocius. The sequence goes on along the minus strand of JAJEIJ010000009.1, from coordinate 50,314 downwards.
TCCTGCCCGTGGGATGGAACCTGCTCATGGAGGGCTACGAGTGGAGCGCCGACAACTCCGCCGAGATCGAGAAGGGGTGGATCCAGAAGGCCGACACCCTCGCCGAGCTGGCTGAGATTTTGGAAATCGACCCCGACGGTTTGGAGGCCTCGGTGGCCGATTGGAACGAGGCCTGCGCCGACGGACACGACCCGCTGGGACGCCCCGCGGGCACCCTGGCCCCGCTGGCCACACCCCCCTACTACGGGTTCACCTCAGCCCCGCTTTTGGGCTGGACCAACGGCGGCCCCCGCCGCAACGAGAAGGCCCAAGTACTCGACCCCTTCGGCGAGACCATCGGCCGCCTCTACGCCGCCGGCACCGTCAGCTCCACCTACAGCCGGTGCAAAGACGGCGGCTTCCACATCGGCGACGCCCTGGCCTTCGGCCGGGTAGCCGGCCGCAACGCGGCGGCTGAAACACCTCAATAGGCCCGACCGACTTGGCTTAAGGCCAGGAACGCCAGGCAGTGATGTCCATGGCGATAACCGGGCCGGGTGGACGGGTTTCTCGGTACTGGGGGTATTTGGCGGCTAGCAGGTCGATGGCGTGGTCGCGCTCGTCACCATCGACTAGCACTCGGGCCGTGCCGTCCACTCGGATCCACCACAGCTTCGACCAGTCGTCGTCATAGCGATCGACCAGCAAGCAGGCCGTGGGATTGGCGGCCAGATTGTCCAGGCGCCGAAGCGCCAGGGTGGACTTGGGCTTGGCATCTACCGCCGAATAGACCACATCGCCCTTGAGGAAAAAGCAGCACGGTACGGCGTGAGGCTGGCCCTCCGCTGACACAGTGCTGAGCACTCCTGAACGAGCCTCCCCCACCCGCTGCCGCATCTCGCCCTTATCCATGCCTGCACTCTAGGAATTCAACAGAAGATGACGCGGGCTACTTGGCAAGGGAACCGCAAGCAAGGGCGCTGAGGGGATAGAACACAGAGGTGGTCCGTCTGGCCCGATCGGAGCCGGTTGCCCCCGAGCCGCTGTTCGTGGTGGGGGCGGTGTCGCAGTATCTGGGCGCGGCGGTGGCTGTTCACCTGTTCGGCGAGATTGCCCCGGCTGGGGTGGCGTTGGTGCGGGTGCTGGGGGCGGCGGTGATGATCATCCTGCTGCGTCGCTCCTGGCAGCGCCGCTGGAAGGCCAGCGACCTGGCGTGGGCCTCGGCCTTCGGCGTGGCGCTGGCGGCCATGAACCTGTCGATCTATCTGTCCATTGATGAGCTGCCTCTGGGCAACGCGGTGGCCATCGAGTTCACCGGGCCGATCCTGGTGGCCGCTGCCTTCACCCGAACCCTGCGCTCGGGGGCTGCACTGCTGGTGACCGCGGGCGGGGTTGTGGTGCTGGCCGGAGTGGAGGCCGAGGGCACCATGCGGGGGGTGGGGTTCGCCCTGTTGGCCGGGATGTTCTGGGCCGGCTACATCGTGCTTGGCCACCGGGTAGCCCGGGGTCCGGCGGCGGTCGACGGGCTGGGGCTGGGAATGCTGGTCGGGGCGGCGGCCATCAGCGGATTCGGGGCAACCGAGGTGGGAACGGCCCTTGATTCGCCGGCGGTGCTGGTGTTGGCCCTGGCCACCGGGCTGCTGTCCAACGTCATCCCCTACTGGATCGACCAGCTGGTCATGAAGCGCATCACCCAGCACCGCTTCGCCCTCCTTCAGGCGCTGCTCCCGGTCACCGCGGTGCTGGTGGGCCTGGTCGCCCTGTTCCAGGTTCCCAGCCCTCAAGAACTGGGCGGGATCGCCCTGGTCATCATCGCCATCGCCCTGAGCCAAACCCGAGCCGAACTGGCCGGCTAGACCGATAGCCTGAGACGTGTCATTCGTAGGGATCTACGACGCTGACGGGGGACTCGGCGGGGAGCTGCGGTATGTGGCCGGCAAGCTTCTGGGCCGAGGGAAGTGCGCACTGTGCGACATCACCCACGGCTGGAACCCGATGGGATCCAAGAGCTGGAAGCAGGCCTGCGCGGTGTCAGATGTCGAGCTGGAGCTCTTGCACCGAAACGAGGTCACCGACGAGCAGCTCGCCTCCGCCACCGGGCTGCCCGCCATCCTCCGAAAGGGCGAAGACGGACAGTGGCGCGAGGCAATCCCGGCCTCAGAGCTGTCCCAGTACGTTGGCGCCCCCGACGCACTGCTGGAGCACCTGGACCAGCTCTCGTAGTCGCCGCACTCAGTTGGTGGAGAAGGGCAGATACTCGTAGCGGCGGGTGGACCAGCCGCCGGCGAAGCGGGCGGCGTCCTCATCCACCGAGTAGTCCGGAAACCGCCGCAGTATCTCTTCAAGGGCCACCTGGCACTGGAGCCGGGCCACCGACGCGCCGAGGCAGTGGTGGGCGCCGTAGCCTAGGGAGACGATCTTGTCGATCTGGCGCTTCACGTCGAGCTCTCCGGCAGTGGGCCCGAACTCCCGCTCGTCTCGGTTGGCCGAGGCAAAGAGCAGCAGCGTCTTTTTACCCTCGGGGATGGTGACGCCGTGCAGGGTCACGTCGCGGGTCAGCGTGCGGGCCAGGTTCTGCACCGGGGAGGTGAGCCGCAGCAGTTCCTCCACCGCGTTGGGAATCATCGAAGCGTCGTCGATGAGCATCTGGCGCTGGTCGCGATGGCGGTCGAGCAACACTGTTGAGCTGCCGAGCATCCCGGTAACGGTGTCGTTACCGCCGGTGATCATCGTGAAGATGAAGCCCACAATCCACATGGCCGAGGCCACATCCTCGCCCTGTTCAACCAAGTCGGTCACCAGATCATCGCCGGGGTCGGTCTTGCGGCGCTCGATCAGGCCGGTGGCGTACTCGAACAGCTCCAGAAACGCGCTCTGGTCCTGGCCATAGGCCGCGGTGGACTCGGCCGTGGCCTGCACGATGCGCTCGGTCCAGCGGTCGAACAGCACCCGATCTTCGGGCGGGACGCCCAGATAGTGGGCCACCAGATAGCTGGGCAGAGGCTTGAACAGCGCCTGGACGATGTCGACGTCGCCGGCGTCGGCCACCGCATCGAGCTTGTCAGTGATGAACGCCCGAACCAGGTCTTCCACCGGGGCCACCTGGCGGGGGGTCATCGGCCGGCTCACCAACCGGCGCATGGCGGTGTGCTCGGGCGGGTCCATCATCACGATGGGGCGGGCCTTCTCGTCGAAGCTGGCCATGTCGTCGGGAGCGGTGGTCAGGCCGTTGGCCGACGAGTAGGTGGCGGTGTCGCGGGCGGCGGCGAACACGTCGTCGAACCGGGACAGCACCCAGAACTCGCCGTCGCCCACCTCGTGTACCGGATCCTCGTCGCGCAGAGCGCGATAGTCATCCCACGGCTCGGCCCAGGTGTCGCCGCTGCGGTAGGCGAATTTGATGGCCATTAGGCCACGTTAGCTTCACCAGGGTTGGCCAGTCCTTGCGGCCTCCCCACATACTGCCTCGACCCCTGGACCAACCTGGTTCGGCCCAGAATCCACTTGGCGACCTTTTCGATCTCTGCTGTCACCGCGTCGGGCGAGCCCGCTAAGTCGATAGAAAAGGTGTGCAGCGTCTTTCCGGTGTGGAGCACGGTGACTTTGCTCTCGGTGGAGGTGTTTTCGGCATGGCAGTAGATGAGCACGCCCTCCTCCAGCCCCAGGGCTGTGGCGTAGGCCAAGAGCTGGTAGTAGTCAGCGGTGCGAGCCCGGGCATCGCCGGTCAGCTTGTACTTGATATCGGCCACATACACCGGCTTGCCCTGGCGCAAAAGCACCAGATCGGGGCGGATCGGCACTTTGTCCCCTTCGGCCAGATATGCCCGATATTGGCTCTTGACATCCAATCGGCCTCGCAGCGCTCGCTCAAGTCGCCCGGTGATGAACTTCTCGAACAGGAGGTTCATGTCCACCAAGAACGATGACGCTGAGCGGTGGCCATGCCGGTCGGCCAAAGACCGGCTCCCCAACAGCAGTCGGGCTAGGCGCAGAGGGGGTTGGTAGTGGGCGTTGAGACGGGTGATGGCCACCTGCTCGACATCCTCAGCCCGTACCTGAACGTCTGACACCTCTTCCATCGCGGCTAACTGGCGAAGCAGGCGTCGGCGATCATCGGAGTGGACGCCTGGCAGCCGCAGGCAATAGCGGGTTGCTGCTTTGAGGTAGCGGTTCTCGGAGATATCGGCCGTGTGCTCGTCGTAGCGGCACGGCACCGGCACCTGTATTCCGACTTGGCGAAACTGAGCCGACACATCGACACGGCCCCGCAGAGCCACCAGCTTCTCCTCGTGGAGGCGATAAGACCGCAATAGCCCGCGAGCCAGTGTCGTCTCCAGGGTGCGGGCATAGAAGGCGGCCATGGCCGGGAGCAGGTCGCCGCTGGTGGCATACTCGAACGCCTCCTGCCGCCACGCGCCGCGGTCAAGTCCGACCTCGAGCATCAAGAACAGGTTCTCCAACCTGATCTTGGGGCGGATGAGCACCTTGAGATCATCCACCACGAGGGTGCCCACGAAATTCATCGCGGTCACCCGATAGCCACTGGGGCCCTCGGCGGGTTCAACTTTGAGAACGCCTTGGGCGGCCAAGGCCAGGCGACGCGCCTGCACGGTGTCGAGCCGGACTTCGTCCGATTCGTACTCGGTCAGCTCGATCTGCCCGCTCACCGGTCTGCGGGGTCGTGCTCGGATGCGGTCTCGGCCTCTGGGGCGGGCTCGGTTGCCGGACCTGGCGCGACAATGCCGGTGGTGCCGGCACTCTCGACATGTCGCCGGTACACGTTGTCGAAACGGTACCTCTCTATCTGCTGCTGATCCCCGTAGAGCTGGTCTTCGATGAACGGCTCGATGTTGTACTCCCAGATGCGACGCACTGAGTCTTTGTCCAGGTTCTCCTTCATGAAGTGGCTGGGGCCGATCTGGAGGTGGGGACCGCCCAGTACTTGATCGAGCTCTTCGTTGACGTTGGCCACCAGAACCCCCACCCATTCCGGCCCGCGGTTCCTCTCCAGCCAGCGTTCCAACAGGTCTGCCATCGGGCCGTGGTTGGGAAAGAAGGGCACAAAATGGAATCGGCGGCGCAAGGCCGCGTCCACCAGGGCGATGGAGCGGTCGGCCGTGTTCATGGTGGCGATAAACCAGAGATTCTCAGGAAGCTCGAACTCATCGTCGGCTCGATACAGGGTGCTCACACTCTCGTCCCGGTATTCCAGCAGGAACAGCAGCTCGCCCAGCACTTTGGGCAGGTTGGCCCGGTTGATCTCGTCGATCACCATCACATGCCGCTGGCCGGGAGCTTCCGCCGCCTTTTCGGCCAATAGCGCCAGAGGCCCATGTGTGAGGAAATAGGCCATCTCCCCGCGGGAATCAGTCTCGGGTCGGTAGCCCTCGAAGAAATCCTCGTAGGAACTCGCCGGGTGGAACTGCACCAGCTTCCGGCGCATGGGGTGGGGGGCGAGGGCTTCTGCCAATCTCCTGGCCAAGTAGGTCTTGCCCGTGCCCGGCGGCCCGTAGAACACAACCTGGCCCTTGTCCTCGAGGAGCTCGACGACTTCGTCTAGGAACTCGCGCGCCACAAGCAGTTCTTCGGAGAGGTCGTCAAGCGGATCTTGCTGGGGATCGTCGAGCAGGTCGCCAAGATCGCCGTCTTGCTGCTCAGAGCGCCACAACAAGTGGTACAAGAACCCCGACATCGCAAGCGGGTCGAGAGACAGTCCCCACCTCTCGCCAGAAAAACAGCCCTTGAGTCGTTCAATGAGCAATAAGTTGGCCTCAACATGCTGTGTACCCAAAGACCCCGAGGGCTGCTCCAATTTGAGCAGCCTCAGGATCTCCCCCTTTTGACCCATCGGGTAGATCAACAAGAACTCTTCAGGATGGGTGATCGCGAGCAACTTCATAATGAGCGACTCGCCAAGACCCCTTATGCCCAGGTCAGCCTTGTCCAATAGCCGATCTATGCGCACCGGGTGAGGATCATCGCCCCAGCACAGGTAGTGGAGCGACTTCAAGAACTCCGCATAATCTGGCTCATCGAAATCTCGAAGGGTTTGATTGAGCTGGGGTTTTATGCCAGCACCTCCATAGTCGGCGCCCCTTTTCTTCATCCACACTTGGCGAAGGTCTTCGAGGCTGGCCGCCGTAATGGAATCGGGGGCTAGCATCTCAGCCCACTTTTCTCGTTGCGCATGATTGTCTTCGTGCCATGAGCTTGGATATTGCTCATCAACCAACCACTGGGCAGCCATGCCGGCGAGCTCATCGCCGCCGCGGTCCTCTGTCTGAGCCGGTTCTTCGGAACTCGTTCTCAGCTTGGATGATTCACTCCGGGCCAAGGTGCCCAACTCTTCGTACAACGGCTTGAGCGTGGTGGCGACATCGACAACCGTCGCCCTCAGGTCGAGCTGGCCAAACTGATCACGCTGGAACCACCGCCCATAGACGAATTCACTCGGGTTGCCGAAAAATCCGAGATCATCGCCAAGATCAGATTCAGGACCAGCCAGGATGCGACATTCGGGATATTGAGCCGCTTGGATCATCCTTATCGCATCGGCATACCACCACCTGCTCTTTGGCCCAGTGCTCAAGCCAACCGCAGCACCTCGATCATTGATCCATATGCGAAAGAGCAGATTGGAATCTCTCTCCCGCAGATCAACTTTCACATCGGAGCGAGGACGCTCATCCTCCCAGTATGGAGATGCCTTGACCACGGTGTGGTGCCGCCCCAATGCAGCCACGACATCATCGACGAGAAACTTGCCCAAGCACTCTGAGACCCCTGCCAGCGCGCGGGCATTGGTCTCCCGTTGATCCTGGTCAGCACCATTGCCACCGAGTCCGTACCCCGCACGATCGGCCAGCACCTCGTCGAGAACCACGACTTTCCGGGTCTCCCACCAAACCGCAGTAATCTCGAAATCAGCGACTTCAGCGGCCACTTCCCGCATCCGCTCCATATAGGCGCGATACCGCGCCGCGCCGTTATCGGGCAGTTCTTCTCCCCCGAGAAACTCGACAAACGCCGCGGCGCTCTTCCAGATCACCGACCAATTCCGCTGATCAGCCAGACTCCAGAAGTAGGAGCACAAGAAGGGCACATGGCCCGGCGCCGGCTGACCTTTGACCCTTATCCCCTCCACGTAATCGACGACTGCTTGAATCTTGGATGCAGCTTCATCGATGGAGGAGGGCGTGGTCAGTGCCTCTCCCAACACGGTCGCCAACTCGCTGGGGCTGTCCGTCAACTTACTCATCTGATTCAACATCCCCTGACCAGAGAAGCCGTTGAAGGCAAGCGTGCCCGGCTTCACCGCCCACCGCCTCATGTCCTGCATGAATGAGCCCAAATCGGCAGTGCGCCGCAGGTCGGCGAGCAGCCCGAGCGCCTCGGGAGCACTCTCGACGAACCCGTCGACTTCTGCTCTTGCCTGCCGATACCGCTCCTCGTTGGACAACAGCCCATCACGGTAGGCTTCATACCAGCGGCGGCGGAAGGCTCGCTCAGTCTCAGAAATCGCCATGTCTCACTAACTTCCTCGTGCGTTCTCCCCACCCTATTGACGGGAGTGACGCGTTTTACCAGCCACAGCCTCTTTGATGGGCCGCACGACTCATCGGCGGGGGTCGACCAATTGCAGCTCCGGGTTGTGCTCTGCCCAGGAGATGATGTCCTCATCAAAGGTGGCGAGTTCGTGGCCGCACACAATGGCGGTGGCTGCAATCACCTGATCCATTGGGTCGGGATGAAAACCCCTGTCGGCCAGCAGCACTGCTTCGGCAGCGATGCGGTAATCGACGGGGATGTCCACGACCCCGGTGCCCAGCAGGTTCCGGCACCACGCAAGAGGAGGCATTCCCATTGAGATCACTCCGTCTCGATTGAGCCGCACCATCTCCAGCACCACCGCCGAGGACACCGCCAACCTCCGCTCCGCTACGAGACTGTCTGCTTCAGCTCTGAACCGCGGACCCACCCTGCCGTCATCGAGGGTAATGCCGATGAGCACATTGGTGTCCAGGGTGAGCATCATCCCTTTCTTGGCATGGGGTTGACCACCTGCTCCGGGTTGGAGAGCACCTCCCACTCATCGAGGGGAATGGCGGGCTTGTCGATGTCGCCCGACACCGTCATCACGTCCTTGAAGAAGCCGACGATGCCACCGGGTGCGGGCATCGGTACGAGCTTTGCCACCGGCTTGCGGTGCTTGGTGACAATCACCTCCTGGCCAGTCTCGGCCACCTCGTCCATGACCCGCAGACAGTGGGTCTTGAACTCGTTGGCCGGCATCGTCCTGGCCGTGTCCATAGGGACTTCTTCCATGGTCTCATATTATAGTCGGAAATTCCGGTCATCAAATGGGTTGAGCCAGCACCTGGGTCCAATGAGATCGACCGGACTGGGGCTAGCTCAGCTCGAGGCCTTCCAGCGACCCCTCGTCGCGCCACGCCTTGAGGAGCTTGAAGAACTCTTGGGCGCCGCCGCCGTAGGTGCCGCCGAACCAGCCGGGGCCGTCGTCGGGCTTGCCCTCGTTGTTGTAATAGCCGGGGGTGCACGACTCCAAGAAACCGGCTCGGCGATAGGCCGACTCCATGATGAGCCGCACCCAGTCGGCCTCGGCCTGTTCGGTGGGCTCCACCACGGTCGCCCCCGACGACAGGCCCTGGTTGACGATGTAGGCCACATGCTGGCTCTGCTCGTTGTAGAGCTCGGTGAAGTTGGGCGAGACCCCCGACTGGATGCCGCCCATGTGCAATAGGTTGGGGTAGTCCCGGCTGACCACACCGTGGAAGGTGGACATGCCGTCGGCCCACCGCTCGCTCAGCGTCACGCCGCCCCGGCCGTAGATCTCGCAGTTGGCCCGGTGGGAGTAGTCGGTGCCCACCTCGAACCCGGTGGCGAAGATGATGCAGTCCAGTTCGTACTCCTGGCCTCCGGCCATCACGCCCTTGGGTGTGATGCGCTCGACGCCCTGGCCGTCGGTGTCCACCAGGGTGACGTTGTCGCGGTTGAAGGTGGGCAGGTAGTCGTCGTGGAAGCACGGCCGCTTGCAGAACTGCCGGTAGTAGGGCTTGAGCGCCTCGGCGATGGACGAGTCTTCGATCAGCTCGTCTACCCGGCTGCGGATCTGCTCCATCTTCTGGAAGTCGGCCATCTCCATGGCCTCGGCGATCTCCTCGGGGGTGCCGAGGCGGGTGCCCTCTCCCAGCGCGGTGAGGTTGCGCAGGATGTCGGTCCAGCCGTCGCTGACCAGGTCTTCCTCCTGCATGCTGCCGGCCACGATGTTGCCGAAGTTCTCAATGCGGTTCTGCTGCCAGCCGGGCTCAAGCGACATAACCCACTCCGGGTCGGTGGGGCGGTTGCCCCGCACGTCGATGGACGACGGGGTGCGTTGGAACACGTACAGCTGCTGGGCGGCCTCGCCCACATGGGGGATGCACTGCACCGCGGTGGCGCCGGTGCCGATCACCCCGACCACCTTGTCGGACAGCTTGGTCAGGTTCCCGTTGGTGTCGCCGCCGGTGTAGTCGTAGTCCCACCGGCTGGTGTGGAAGGAGTGGCCCTCATAGGTGTCGATGCCGGCGATGCCGGGCAGCTTGGGGCGGCTGAGCGGTCCGATGGCCATGATCACGAAGCGGGCCCGCATCCGGTCGTTGTGGTTGGTGTGCAGCACCCAGCGGTGGTCGGCGTCGTCCCAGTGCATCTCGTGGACCCGGGTGCCGAAGCAGACGTCGCGATATAGGTCGAAGTGGCGGCCCAGCTCCTTGCAGTGCTCCAGGATCTCCGGGCCATAGGAGTACTTCTCCTTGGGCATGTAGTCGAGCTCCTCCAGCAGGGGCAGGTAGATGTACGACTCGATGTCGCACTGGACTCCGGGGTACTGGTTCCAATACCAGGTGCCGCCGAACTCGGCCCCGGTCTCGATCATCCGGATGCTCTCCACCCCCATCTGGCGCAGCCGAGCCCCGGCCAGAAGCCCACTGAACCCGGTGCCGATGATGGCCACGTCTACCTCATCGGTCAGCGGCTCCCGGACGATGCCGGCCTGGGCCGGGTCGTCCAGATAGCGGGAGAACTCCCCGTCCATAGCGATGTACTGGTCGTTGCCGTCGGACCGCAGTCGTTTGTCCCGTTCCTCGCGGTACTTCTCCCGAAGAGCGTTGGGGTCGAAGTCCATCCCGGTGTCGGAAGTGAGAGTGTCGGCCATAGCTCACTACGATACGGCCCATGACCTTTGAGGCTCGATTCGACCTGAGTGACGTGGACTGGACCCACATGGTGGGAGGTCCGGAGTACGACTATCCCATCGAGTTCGATGTGGCCGTGCTCGGCTCCCAGGCCGACCTTGGCACGCTCGACTTGCTGGTACGTTTCGCCCCCCACTCCCACTGCCACTTCCACCGCCACGTCGCCGCCACCCGCACCCTGGTTCTCCAGGGCGAGCACCACGTGTTCGATGTGGGGTCTAACGGCGAGACCGTCCACAAGATCAAGCCCGCCGGCACCTACAGCCAGAGCCCCGCCGGCGACATTCACATGGAGCGGGGCGGTCCAAACGGCGCCATCGTGCTGTTCAATCTCCACTCCCCCACCGGCCTGCTCTTCGAAACCCTCGACCCCGACCACAACGTGTTGGCCACCTCCACCATCGAGTCGATGTCGGAGGGCCCCTTGATGGGGGGTTAGGCCTCGCCTGAGTCGCCGCCCGATCAATGGCTCATTTGCTATCGGACACGGCAGCCTCGCAGAAGTTCATCACCGAGCGCACTGCCACGTTGGCGCCTTCTGTGTCGAAGGTTGCCGAATACACATTCCCGTCCCTGTCGGTGGTGGACACAACCACCGACATACCGTCATGGCCCAAGACCGCATCGAAGAGGCGGAAGCTCTCGAAGGCGTCAAAGGTCGTGAACCTCGCACCAGACCCCTCTCGGCCGGCCATGGTGAGGACATCACCGTTGGAGAACCTAGCCTCAACCCACAAATCCTCGTTGGCGGCACTGAACACCGCATCGCCATCCCAGCCCACATAGGAGAACAACCCCCACCTATCGCTGGATTCGTAGAATTCACAGGCCATTCTCAGAGTGGGAGTGACCTCTTGGGATACTCCCTCAGCCGAGAGGGCAGCTGTAACCACCCCGACCTGATCGAATTCCGAGCTGGCATAAGAGCTCCATCTTCCGTATGACCGGGGATAGTCCAAGGGAACCGCGGGAGCGGGGTCAAAGCAGGGCCAGTCCAATTCCTCCTTTTGCCAACACAGGATTTCTTCGAACGACAAGGGATCGATCGTGCTCCGTATCCGGCACTCGTCCGTCCCATTCATGAGCGACCAAACCACCTCGGAGCACTGGTACGCCCTGATCTCCTCGTCATCGGTGTGCTCCAAGCCGAAGAGCCCATGTCCAATCTCATGGGCCACGATGTAATGGAAGCCGCCGCCGAACGGACCTCCCCAGGCTCTGAGCGATACTCGCGACGGCCCGAGGCCATTGGTGGCGTAGCCGCCGAATCTCTCACCGCCCTCGATGTCGATCAGGATGAGAATCTGCGATCCCTGCCCTTCGGCAATTGCTGCGACGTCGCAGGCCGAGAAGCTGCCTCGGTCAAACAGGTCGCTGAGTGTTGTGTTCTGCCAATCGAATGACGGAGACACGATGCCTCCTACGGTGAAATACACATTGGCGAGACCGGATGATTCACGGGCGTAAAACGGGGTCACGTGCTGGTTCAAGTCGGCCACCACGTCTGCCAGTTCGCTCTCGGAATACCGACCGACAGGAGCGCAGTAGAACACCGGAACCGCCGCAGTCGTCCGCACCTCCAGAGGGGGTGTCTGAGTGGTCGGGGGATCAGGCTCCGGTGTGCTGATACACCTGCCGGGCACGATCTCGGTGTCGATGTCGAACCGACACCGGTAGACGTTGAGCAGTGCTTCTTGTGCGGCGACGAGCCGATCTCGCTCCGCTATGTCGGCAAGGTTTGGGGTGCCGGTGAACGGCACCGGCGGGACCGCGGGAATGACAGGGGTACCCCCACCGCATCCCCCAGGAACGATCTCGGTGTCGATGTCGAACCGACACCGGTAGACGTTGAGCAGTGCTTCTTGTGCGGCGATGAGCCGATCTCGCTCAACGACATCCGAGGCAGTTTGAGCTTGAGCGGGCGCTGCCAAAAGGATGGAGAGGCCCGCTCCCAGCACCATAAGAGCCACCAGCATGCAGATGCCGCGGCGCGGCGTACTAGACAGCATCCAGCATGTGGTATCAGCGTTGGGGGCCGAACCAGGTGTCGTGGAGCCGCTCGTAGATTCCGCTTTCGACTAAGTCCAATAGCGCGAGGTTGATGTGCTCGCGCAGCTCGGCGTCGTCAGGGCTGAGCATGAAGCCGTACTGAACCCTTTGGAAGTCCGACCCCACCGTAATGACCTCTCCGTCGCCCTCGCGGGCCGCGTGGAACTGGAGCACCGGGGCGTCGAAAACCACCGCATCCACCTCTCCGTCGAGCAAAAGGGGGTAGGCGTCATCGATGTTGCCCACCAGCACTGGGCCAACCCCGATGGAGGGGAGATACGTCTCCGCCGCCGAGTGGGTGGCGGTGGCCACCCGCTTGCCCGCCAGATCGGAGGGTCCGGAGATCTCGGATCGCAGCTCGCTCACCGCCAGCGACGAGGCGATGGCCGCGGTGAAGCTAGCGAACACCAGGGTTCCCAAGGCGATCCACAATAGCGCCAGCACCCGGCCCCGCGTCCCCCGGGCCACCTTGTCGCCGTACCCGACAGTGCTCATGGTCACCACCGACCAATAGAACGAGTCCCAGATGCCCCGCCGATAGGGCACGGCGAAATCGGGATTGTGGCGGCGCTCCGACAACCAGATCAAGTGGGCGGCGACCAGTACCGCGGCGGCGAACACGATCATCAGCCACGGCAGGTCAGACGACCACACGGCCCGGAAGAAAGAGGCAATCCGATCGCCGATGCCTCGCGACGAATCGTTGGGCACAAGGATGGTCAGGCCGGAGTCCAACACGGGCAACGAGAAGTCCACCACTTCCTCGCGGGACTCGGTGACGGCCACCCCTCCCAGGCCGAGCCGGGCGACGCCCCGGTCGATGTCGTCTATCTGCTTGGCGGTGGTGTCAACCGCATAGATCTCAACTCCCATGCCCAGCTTGGCCGCCACCAACCGCACCAGCTCGACCTCGAAGCCGCTGTAGATGCGGTTCTCGTAGATCACGAACGGCGGCAGTGCCCGGGCGGCCACCGTAAGAGTGCCCCCGGGACCGGCCTCTTCCCCTGAGGGCTCGGAAATGCCCATCGCGTCGGGGTCGGCCGCGGCGATCCAACGCTCGACGGTGGCCTGATTGGCCGCCACCCACTCCTCGGCGTGGCGCCGTATGTCGGCGGGATCGCCGCCCGTGGTCACCATGCGAACGTTCTGTGCGGAAATGTCGGCCAACGGGATGACCACCTGCTCTAGCAGGCGGCCGACGGAGGGGTTGGCGGAGAGGAAATCGGTGTTGGCCACCGCCCGTATGTCGTTGGGGGGCCAGCCGGTGTGGCAGGGATCGTTGGCGCATCCCGGAATCCCGGCAATGGTCGTGTAGTCGATCGAAGAGGCCAGGTCGGCGGGCAGCGACGGGAACGGGGTCTCCAGCCACACCACGTCTTGGCCGGGGACCAGCTCGCCCGCCGTCCAGTTGGGGGTCCAGGTGAAATAGAGCACCGGCTGTCCGTCTCGGAAACGGTCGATGGTCTCTGCAATCAGCGGCGAGTAGTCGCCCTGCACATGCTCCACCGTGCCGGTCAGGCCGTAGGCCTCCAGGTGGTGGTCGATGATGGACGCGCACGACCATCCGACGTTGCAGCCCACGAGATCGGCCACGCCGTCACCGTCGTGGTCGAACAGCTCGGCTATCGCAGGGTCGGACAGATCGCCCAGATTCGAGATGCCGTGGGCGACGGCGGTGGCCGCATCCACGAAGTAGCCCTGCAAAGCCCCGTCGTCCACTGCGGTGCCGACCACCGACACTGGGGACCCGTCGGGAATGAACACGTGGTGGGACGGGAACCAGCCGTTGACCCACAGATCGACTTCCCCCTCGGCCACCGCACCGTAGAACTCGGCGTTGTCCATCGTGGTGGGACCGTCGACTTGATAACCCAGCCGCTCCAGCAGCAGCCGGTAGACCTCGGCCTGGAACCAGCCGGTGTCCCAAGTGGCCCGGGCCAGGCGAACCCGGGGCGCGTCGTCGGAGGTGTCCTGCGCGGTTGCTGAAGCGCCCAAAGGCAGCACCAAGGCGCCCAGCACCAGAACCAATAGGGCTACCAGCGCTCGGCGGAGTGAATTATGCACTCTCACAAAAGTGTGCCGGGTCAGCCCCTTGCGGTTGCCAGCCAACCGTCGACGGTGTCGCGGTTGGCCTCGATCCAGTCGGCGGCATCGGCGTTGATCTGGCTCTCGGAATAGCCCAGATCCGCGGCGGCCATCTTGGCGTTTTGGGCCGCGATGTCCTCCAGCGGAATGGTCACGACCTCCAGCAGGCGACGCACGGGCTCGTTGTCGTCGAGGAAGTCCTCGTTGCCCACCGCACGAATACTGCTGACGGCCCAACCGAGGTTGCAGGGATCCGAGGCGCAGCCCCGCAGGCCCCGCACCTCGGTGGTCCCCTCCTCATCGTCGAGGGCGGGCGACTCGAGCCACACGACCTGCTCACCTGGTGTCAGCACCTCGTAGGTCCAGTTGGGGGTCCAGGCGTAGAACAGCACGGGCTCGCCGGCCGCGATGCTCTCCCGTACTCCGGCCGCCAGGCTGTTGTAATCGCCGGAGATCTGCTCGACGTTGTCGCCCCAGTCAAGATCAGCGATGTGGGAGTCGATGACCGTCTGGCAGCCCCAGCCGTCGTTGCAGCCGATCAGGTCGGCGAGCCCGTCGCCGTCGTGATCGAAGACTCGGGCCACCGATGCGTCGGCCAGCTGGCTCATGGAGGTGATCCCCATTACGTCAGCCGTGGCCTTGTCGATCATGTAGCCCTGAAGTGCTCCCGAGCGCACCTGGTAGCCCACTGGCTCAATGGGAAGTTCGAGAGTCTCGCCGGTTACCCGCTCGCCCTCCAGGTAGATGTCGTGCAGGGGGAACCAGCCGTTGACCCAGAGGTCGAACTGCCCGCTGGCCAGTGCGGGGTAGAACCCGTTGGGGTCGCGGGTGTTCTCGGCCGGATCGCTCACCTCGTAGCCGAGCTCTCCGAGGAGCTGGGCGTAGATGGCGGCCTGCATGTGGCCGCTATTCCAGTTGGCCCGGGCCATCGTGACCGTGCCGTCATCCTCATCGGTCCCGCAGCCGGCAAGCACCAGGGCCAGTGCGGCCAGCACGGCCACGAGGATTACCGGCGCCCGGCCGAAGATGCGTCGGTTTGTCGCGTTCTGATTAGTCATGGGGCCTCCTGTCTCACCTCTGAGGCTTCCGTGGGCCCGGCCTCAAGCCGGGACTTCATCTCCTCTATCAGGCCGCTATGGCGAGAGCGGAAGAGCGCCTCGTCGTAGTGGCCCTCCAATAGGTCGAGCTCCTCGTTGAACGCCTTCTTCAGGCTCCAAAGCATGATGAGGAGGATCAGAGCGAAGGGAAGGCCGGTGGACACCGCCGCGGTCTGCAACGCCGACAGTCCTCCGCCGAGCAGCAGGACCACGGCAACCGCGCCCTCCATGATCGCCCAGAACACTCGCTGGGGCTTCGGCGAGTCGAGCTTGCCTCCCGAGGTGAGGTGGTCTACCACCAGCGACCCCGAGTCGGAGGAGGTGACGAAGAACGACACCAACAGCAGCACGCCGATCAGCGACACGACTTCGGTGAGCGGGAACGCCTCCAGCATGTCGAACAGAGCCGTGGCCACGTTGTCGTTGACTGCGGTGGCAACGTCGCGCTCGCCGCTGAGCTGCAAGTCGATGGCCGCTCCGCCGAAGACGGAGAACCACAGGAAGCACAGGGCGGAGGGCAAGAAGATGACGCCGGTCAGCAGTTCGCGAACCGAGCGGCCCTTGGATATGCGGGCAATGAACATGCCCACGAACGGCGACCACGAAATCCACCATCCCCAGTAGAAGATGGTCCAGCCGGCTTGCCAGTTGGTGCCGGTGAAAGCCTCGTTCCAGAAGCCGAACTCGGGGATGATCTGGACGTAGTAGCCGGTGCTCTGGACAAACAGCGAGAGTATGAACAGCGTCGGACCCACCAGAGCCACGAACACCAGGAAGGCCCCGGCCAGATAGATGTTGAGCTGGCTGAGCCGTTTGACCCCGGCGTCGAGCCCCGCCACCACCGAGATGGTGGCCAGGCCGGTGATGGCGGCGATGAGCACGATCTGGAAGCCGGTGCCCGAGGGCAAGTCATACAGCTTGTTGAGCCCGGCAGCGGCCTGCTGTGCTCCGAGGCCCAACGAGGTGGCCAGGCCGAACAGGGTGGCGACCACCGTCAGGGTGTCGATGGCGTTGCCCCAGTTCCCGTAGATCCTCGGTCCCAAGATGGGGTAGAAGATCGAGCGGAAGGTTAGCGGCAGACCGCGGTTATAGGCGAAGAAGCCCAACGCCAGCGCCACCAGCCCGTACAGCGCCCAAGCGTGTACCCCCCAGTGCAAGAACGTGGTGGCCACTGCGGCTTTGGCCGCTTGGCCTGTGCTCGGATCGACCTCGAACAGCGGGGGCGGCGACGCCAGGTGGTAGATCGGCTCGGCCACGCCCCAGAACATCAGCCCGATGCCGATGCCCGCCGAAATGAGCATGGCGTACCAGGCTCCAGTCGAGAACTCCGGACGGGCGTACGGACCTCCGAGCCGTATTTTCCCGTACCGGCTGAACGCGAAGTACAGCGCCATGAACAAGAAGATGTTGAAGTCGATTACGTAGAGCCACCCGAGCTTCTCGTTGATGAACGAGAGGATCTCCCCGAATACATCGCTGGCCGTGTCCTGGAAGATCAGCGTCCAGCCGATGAAGACCAGAAGGAATCCCGCCGACCAGAACGTGACTTGCGGATGGATGTCGAAGCCCCATCGCACAATGTTCTTGTCACCGGGCTCTCGGTCGGCCACCTCTGGGTAGAAGTCGATATCGGGATCGATCTGGAGGCCTTCGAAGGGCTTGCGGTTGTGGATTGCCTCATCCCGCAGCCGATGTTCTTCGGCCTCCCATTCATGGAGGGCCTGCGTCGCCTCCGTGAGATCGACGTCGGTGTCATCAGGACTTCGGCGAATACGCGAATCTCCCGATGCCGTGGCGTCTGCGTCGTCCATAACAGGGCCTCCAATTTGCTTTTGGTGTAAGTGGGGCATCCCGCATAAAACTGTTCAGATGCCCAAAGCGTCGGGGCCTTTTAGCTCAAGGAGGGCGCTACCGTGACCCCGCTATTGATATGGGGTTCGCTCCTCCTTTTTTCTGATGTGAACAACATCAACTATTGATTTACACCGGTTTACAGGAAAACCTCCTCTGAAATCAAGGGTAATGTTTTGTACTAACAGCATATATAAAGTGATTTCATGTAATTGAAAGCCAGCCATTTTGACTATTCGCCTCGCCTGGGCGGAAGTCTTCACCCAATTCTGGTGGACCGTACTGGACTTGAACCAGTGACCTCTCGCGTGTGAGGCGAGCGCTCTGGCCATCTGAGCTAACGGTCCGGGGGTCTTTCAGGATAGCTCAGGCCACATCGGTGGGGCGAAGAGTTGTTCGCAATAGGCCATGGCCTGGAGCACCTGCACATCGCCGAGCTGATGGCCCACTAGTTGGAGCCCCACCGGCATTCCGTCGGCGGCGAAGCCAGCCCTCACGCTGCCCGCGGGCCGCCGGGTCAGGTTGTACGGGTAAGTGTGGCGGATCCAGTTGTCGACGAGCTCGCCGTTGACCAGCCCCTGGCCCCCGCACTCGGGAAAATGGCCCGCCACGGTGGGGGTGAGGAGCAGGTCGGCGTCGGCCAGCACACCGTTGAGCGTCTCAGACATCTCGTAGAAGATGTCGAGCGCCCGGTTGAAATCAGCCACTTGAGGACTGGTGGACAGCCCGAAGTAGTAGCGCAGACCGGGGGTGATCTGCTCCATCTGCTCGTCGGTCAGCTCGCCCAACTCGCCCGATACCGCGTTGGCCGAAAGCAGCACGTATTCCCATATCGGGTCGTTGAACAGGCCCTCTTCCCGGACCTCCACCGCCACGCCAGCCGCTTCCATCTGGGCCACTGCGGCCTCGCACACTGCTACCACTTCGGCGTCGGACGGCTTTCCGTCGGGCGCCGGACACCACACCGCCCGCTTGGGCTTCCAGCCCTCGTCCAGCGCTTGGCGCCAAGACCGGTCGGGACGGGGAAGCGAGTCGAGGTCGCGGGACGACGGCCCCATAACCAGGTCTTGAACGAAGGCTATGTCGGCCACCCGCAGCGCCATCGGCCCGTGGACCGAGAGGGGCCACAGCCGGTAGGTCCCTTCTACCGGCACCCGGCCCAGGCTGGCCTTGAATCCGCTGAATCCGCAGGCCGCGGCGGGAATGCGGATGGAGCCGCCCCCGTCGGAGCCGGTACAAAGCGGCACCAGACCGGCCATGAGTGCGGCCGCAGTGCCCCCCGACGACCCGCCCGGCGAGCGCTTCGGGTTCCATGGGTTGCCGGTGGCCCCGAACACGGGGTTGTAGGTGTCGCCGGTCCAGCCGAACTCCGGGGTATTGGTCTTGCCCATCACCACGCAGCCCGCGGCCCGCAGCCGCTCCACCAGAATGCTGTCGGCCTCAGCCGGTGGGTCGTCGGAATGCAGGAACGAGCCCTGCGTGGTCACATACCCGGCGGCGTCCTCCAAGTCTTTGACCCCGAACGGAATGCCAGCCAGCGGCCCGACCTCATCCCCTGCGGCCAACCGGGCGTCGATCTCGTCGGCCTCGGCCAGCGACCGCTCGGGGTTCATGGCCACAAAAGCGTTGAGCTCCTGTTGGGCTTCGATTGCCGCCAGCGAACCCTCCACCATCTCCCGGGCCGACACCTCTCGATCGCGCACCGCCGCGGCCCACTCCTGCACCGACCGCTCACGAAAGTCCATCTTCGTCTCCTCCATCGACCAGACCCTGACAGTACATCCAGCTACTGCCGCCGCGAGCCGCGGTCGTTCTCAGCCCTCGGCCAACGCAGCAGCCACCGCTTCTAGACCAGCCGCCCGACTGGCTTTGACCAGCACCGCGGTGTCGCCGTCTACCGGGCCTAGGGCGGCCACCGCGGCGATGGCATCATCCACCGGGGCCATCCCGTAGTCGGCGGTGGCCACTGGGATGACCTCGATACCAAGTTCTTGGGCCAGGGCGCCAATGGCAGCGTGCTCGGCGACCGTCCGGTCTCCCAGCTCGGCCATTTCCCCCAGCACCGCCACCCGGCGGGGTCGGTCCACGGCAGCCAACGAGCGCAGTGCAGCGGCCATCGACATGGGGTTGGCGTTATAGGAGTCGTTGATGAGCACAGCCCCCGAGGCCAGTTCTGTCACCTCCATCCGCCACGGCGACAGTCGAGCCGAACCCAGCCCGGCGGCGATCTCATCCACCCCCACTCCGACGGCCAACGCGGCCGCGGCGGCCGCCAGCGCGTTGTCCACCATGTGCTCGCCGCACACCGCCAGGGCCGCATCGGCCTGCCCATGAGGCGTCTCCAGCCGGAATCGGGGGCACAGCCCGTCGTCCAAACTCACCTTGGAGGCCCGTACCTCCCCTGCGGCGCGGCCAAAGGTCAACACCGTGGCCTCGGTCCGCTCGGCCATGGCCGCCACCAGGAGCTGATCGGCGTTGAGCACGGCAACGCCCGACGGATCTAGCGACTCCACCAGCTCTCCTTTGGCCTCGGCCACGGCCTCCACGGTCCCGAACAACTCGGTGTGGGCCGCCCCGACGGAGGTAACCACGCCCACGGTGGGGCGGGCCAGCGAGCAGAGCCAAGCGATGTGACCCATGCCCCGAGCCCCCATCTCCACCACCACCGCCTCGGCCTCCTCCGGGCAATTGGCCAAGGTGAGCGGCACGCCCAGTTCGTTGTTGAACGACATCGGGCTGGCGTGGGTCGGTCGGTCCGCCCCGATGGCCGCTGCGGCCATGTCCTTCACCGAGGTCTTGCCCACCGACCCGGTGATGCCCACCACCGGGCCATCGAACCGACTGCGGGCGTGGCGGCCTAACTCGGCCAGGGCCGCAGCGGTGTCGTCCACCACCACTGCGGTGCCCCCCCGGGGGGCCTCAGAGGTCAGATAGGCAGCTGCCCCGGCCGCCAAGGCGTCGTCGATGAAGTCGTGGCCGTCTCGCTCGGCCACCAACGGCACGAACAACTCGCCTGAGGCCGCCGTCCTTGAGTCGATGGAGATTCCCGACAGTTCGACGTCGGGGCCAAAAAGACGGCCGCCGACCGCTCGGGCCACCTCCGATGCCGACATTCGCACACGCTTAGCCTCCCACTGTCGGGGCAATCGGTGGGGTACCGTCGGCCTGTGGGAACCCGCACCCGCTTGGTGCTGCTTTTCGGCGGCCGGTCGGCCGAACATGACGTGTCCTGTGTTTCGGCCCGCCATGTGGCTGCCGCGGCCGACAAAGACCGCTTCGAGACGGTGGCGCTGGGCATCACCCGAGAGGGGCAGTGGCGGCTGGCCGAGCTTCCCGATCCGCTGCCCGACCAACTCGACGCCGATGGCCTCGCCGTGGCCCCGGCCGAGATCTTCGCCGAGCCCGACACGGTGGTGTTCCCCCTCATACACGGGCCCATGGGCGAAGACGGCACCATCCAGGGGCTGCTGGAAGTGGCCGACGTCCCCTATGTGGGATCAGGGGTGCTGGCCTCGGCGCTGTGCATGGACAAGTCCGTGGCCAAGCTGGTGTGCGCCCAGCACGGTCTTCCCCAGTGCCGCTACCGAACCGCATCGGCCAACGATCGCTCTGAGGCGGTGGCCGAACAGGCTATTGCGGAGTTGGGACTACCGCTGTTCGTGAAGCCGGCCAACATGGGCTCGTCGGTGGGGGTGAGCCGGGCCACTACCGAACTCGAGACGGTCAAAGCGCTCGAGACAGCCGCCCAGTATGACGAGACGCTGATCATCGAGGAGGCTGTCACCGGCCAGGAAATCGAGGTGTCCGTGCTGGGCAACCGCGACCCCAAGGCGTCGGTCCCCGGCGAGATCGTGCCCGGCGCTGAGTTCTACGACTACGCCGACAAGTACCTGACCGATGGCGCTGAGCTGTTGGTTCCCGCCCAGATATCCGAGGCAGCCACCCACGACGTTCAACGCCTCGCGATCGCCGCCTACCGCGTCCTGCGGTGCGAGGGGATGGCCCGGGTGGACTTCCTCTACGAAGCCGAGGACCGGGGAATGCTGCTCAGCGAGGTCAATACCATTCCCGGCTTCACCCCCATCAGTATGTACCCCAAACTGTGGCAAGCCTCCGGGCTCCCCTACCCTAAGCTCATCGAGGCGCTGGTCGACCTGGCCAACGAGCGCTACGAGCGTCGTCGGCAGCACCGTCGCACTGACCGCTGAGACAATGGCTCCGCACCGCGACTATCGACTGCCAAGAGTGCGAGTGGGCTGGGGAAAAGTCCCTGGGTTTGGTAAAACACTGCGGTGATCTCTGATGCGCTGGCCGGCAAGCGGCTGGCGATCACCGGCACGACCGGTTTCCTGGGCACCGCTCTCGTTGAGCGGCTGCTGCGCTGCGTGCCCGAGGTGGAATTGGTGCTGCTGGTACGCCCCGGACGCCGAGGGGTCGAGCAGCGCATCCGGCGGGAGATTATTCGCAACGACGTCTTCGACCGGCTGCGCGACCAGTTGGGCACCGACGAGTTCGAACAACTGTGCCAGGAACGGATCACCGGCGTGGCCGGTGACGTGGGCGTCGATGGCCTGGGGCTGGACGACACCGGCCGGGAGCTGATCGCTGGCTGCGATATCGTCATCCACTCGGCCGCCGCGGTGGCGTTCGACAACCCGCTGGACACCGCGGTGGAAGTCAACCTCATGGGGCCGGTTCGGCTGGTCAACATGCTCAACGAGATGGGAGCGTCCCCCCACTTCATCGCGGTGTCCACCTGTTATGTGGCCGGGAGCCGCCGGGGGAACGCCCCCGAAGAGCCCCTGGCCGACGGCCCCATGTACGTGCCGGTGTCATGGCAAGACGAGGCCGAGGCCAGCCGCCGCCGGCGCATCACCACCGAGACCGAGAGCCGCGATCCCGCCCGACTGGAAGAGTTCCGCAGCCGGGCCCGCCATGAGCTGGGGGCGGCCGGCACCCCAGCGCTGGCCGCCAAGACCGAGCAGCTCCGCAGCCGCTGGGTACACGACCAGATGGTGGAAGCGGGCCGGTCGCGGGCCGCCTCGCTGGGCTTCCCCGACGCCTACGCCTTCACCAAGGCGCTGGCCGAGACCGCGGTGACCGAGATCAAGGGCGAGTTGAAGGTCTCCACCGTGCGGCCGTCGATCATCGAGTCGGCCTATTCCGAGCCATTCCCGGGGTGGATCCGGGGCTTTCGCATGGCCGAGCCCATCATCATCGGCTACGGCCGGGGGCTCCTCACCGACTTCCCCGGCATCCCCCAGGGGGTGCTGGATGTGATCCCGGTGGACTTGGTGGCCGCCGCCATCTGCGCGGTGGCGGCCAAGGGCCACGACCCCGACCAGCCGGTGATCCAGGTGGCATCGGGCGCGGTCAACCCGTTCCGGCTGAATCAACTGGTGGACCTGGCCCACGGCTGGTTCAGCGAGAACCCCATCTACGACGACCGGGACCAGCCCATCCCGCCTCCCAACTGGACCTATCCGGGCCGGGGCCGGGTGGTCCGCCAGCTCAAACGGCTGCGGACCGGGCTGAACGCCGGTGAGCGGGTGCTGGGACGGCTGCCCATCAGGGGCCGCCAAGCCGAGATCACCGCCGACCTCGACGAGCGCCGCGACCAGGTGGAGCGGGCGCTGGGCTACGTGGAGCTATATGGGGCCTACACCGAGTGCGAGGCCCTATTCGGCGTGAATCGGCTGCTGGAGCTGTGGGACAGCCTGGACGACGACGACAAGGAGCTGTACTGCTTCGACCCCCGGATCATCGACTGGCCCCACTACGTGACCGACATCCACTTGCCCACCGTGGTGGCCCAGGGCCGGGTCAAGACCGCCCCGTCGGGGCGCTCGGGCTCCTCGCGCAAAGACCGCCAGCGAACCCAGATCCTCTCCCCCGACCGGCACATGGCCGCCTTCGATCTGGAGAACACCGTCATCGCTGCCAACGTGGTCATGGCCTACGGCTGGCTGGCCACTCGGCGGCTGCCTTTGGACGAACGGGCCCGACTGGTGGCCAAGATCCTGCTGGAGGCCCCTTCACTTCTGGCCCTGGACCACCGGGACCGCAGCGACTTCCTCCGCCACTTCTACCGCCGCTACCAGGGAGCGCCAATTGAGCAGATGGCCGAGGACTCCGGCGAGATGTTCAGCGACTTGATCTTGACCCAGTCCTACCCCGCGGCCATCCGCCGGGTGCGCCAGCACCGCGCCGCCGGGCACACCACGGTGCTGATCACCGGCGCGCTGGACTTCATCGTGGAGCCGTTGCGCCCGCTGTTCGACCACATCGTGTGCGCTGAGCTGGCCCAGTCCCACGGCACCTACACGGGGCAGCTGGCCGAAGTGCCGCCCACCAGCGAGTCGCGGGCCGAGGTGCTGCGTGACTTCGCCAACGCCGAGGGGCTGCTCATGTCGGAGTCGGTGGCCTACGCCGACTCGGCCAGCGACCTGGCCCTGCTGGAGGCGGTGGGCTACCCGGTGGCGGTGAACCCCGAGCCCAAGCTGGCCATGCTGGCCCGCAAGCGGGGCTGGCTTATCGAGTACTTCGAGAAGGCCCCCGGCGGCCCCCGCAAGCTGCTGCCCATCGCCAGCCGGAAGGCATCATGAAAGACCGAGTGCGGCCCACCCCCCGCCCGGGCATGGTCTTGGAGGTAGACCGCTCTACCCCGCCGATCCTGTTCCACCACGGCGAGGGCTTCCGCACCGAGAAGCTCCCGGCCGGGCGCAGCCGGGTGATCTACCCGGCCGAGCCGCTGCTGGGGCTGGCCGATCCCGAGGGCGCCATCCGCCGGGCGCTGCTCAACCCCATCGACCAAGATCCGCTGCCCGCCCAGCTGCGCCCGGGCATGAAGCTCACCATCGCCTTCGACGACATCTCCCTGCCGCTGCCCCCCATGCGCCGCCCCGACATCCGCCAGATGGTGATCGAGCAGGTGCTGGAGATGGCCGCGGCGGCCGGGGTGGACGACGTTCACATCATCGCCGCACTGGCCCTGCACCGGCGCATGACCGAGGATGAGCTGCGCTACTGCCTGGGCGACCGCACCTTCGACGCATTCGCCCCTTCGGGCTGCCTCTACAACCACGACGCCGAGGACCCCGACGGCATGGTGGTGCTGGGCACCACCCCCCACGGCGAGGAGGTGCAGTTCTCCAAGCGGGCCGCGGAGAGCGACCTGGTGGTGTACGTGAACATCAACCTGGTGGCCATGGACGGCGGCCACAAGAGCACCGCCACCGGCCTGGCCGGCTACCAGGGACTGCGCCACCACCACAACGTCAAAACGATGCAGGAGTCCAAGTCGTTCATGGACCAGCACCGCTCCGAGCTGCACGCCTCCAACTGGCGCATGGGCAAGGTTCTGCGCGACGCCGGGGTGAAGATCTTCCAGATCGAGACCACGGTCAACAACAACACCTTCGGGGTGGACGGGCCTATGGCCATGCTCCAGAAGCGGGAGTGGGAATGGACGGCCAAAGATCGTGCCGCCTTCGTGGCCATGACCACCGGGCTGAAGTACGCCCCGCCCCAGATGGCCCGCCAGATCTTCCAGTCGTGGCGGGCGCCCTACGAGCTGACCTCGGTGCAGACCGGCGAGGTGGAGGCCGTCCACAAGGTGACCACCGAGAACGTGTACGCCCAGCACCTGGTGCCCGTGGAGGGCCAGACCGACATCTTGACCATGGGCCTGCCCTACATCTGCCCCTACAACGTGAACTCGGTGATGAACCCGATCCTGGTCATGTGCCTGGGGCTGGGCTACTTCTTCAACCTCTATCGGGGCCGCCCGCTGGTGCGAGAGGGCGGCGTGGTGATCATGGGCCACCCCACCCGCTGGGAGTTCCACCCCGTGCACCACCCCAGCTACATCGACTTCTTCGAGCAGGTGCTGGCCGACACCACCGATCCCGTCGAGATCGAGGCGAAGTACGAGCGCCAGTTCGCCGAAGACGAGTGGTACATCCACCTGTACCGCACGTCGTACGCCTACCACGGCGTCCACCCCTTCTACATGTGGTACTGGGGGGCCCATGCCCTTCAGCACCTGGGCGAGGTGATAATCGTGGGGGGCGACACCCGGGCCGTGCAGCGCATGGGCTTCCGCCCCGCCTCAACGCTCCAAGACGCTCTCGAGATCGCCAGCGACACCGTGGGCCGCCAGCCCACCGTCACCCATCTCCACAACCCCCCCATCCTGATGGCCGATGTCAGCTAGGCGGATCATCTCGAAGCTGGAGTTCCCCTATCGGGCGGCTCGGCCGCCCGCGGGGGTGCCGCCGGCGCCCGACGTCAAGAACCGGGGGGCCGACTACGACACCGACTGGGCCCGCAAGCCCGCGGCTCGGGCCGCCCGTCGGATCATTACCGAAGTCGTGATGCAGCCGGCGATGGCCGCTCTGGCCCGGCCCCAGCGCCGGGGGCTCGACCGGCTGGAGCGCATAGAGGGGCCGGTGATCTTCGCCGCCAATCATCACAGCCACATCGACACCCCCCTGCTGTTCACTTCTATCCCGCCCCGGTGGCGCAACCGGCTGGTGGTGGGGGCGGCGTCGGACTACTTCTTCACCGGGGCAATCACGTCGGCGGCTTCGGCGCTGGTCATCGGAGCCATCCCCATCGAGCGCTCCAAGGTGGGGCGGCGCTCGGCCCGGCTGGCCGCCTCGCTCATCGAAGACGGTTGGAGCCTGCTTATCTTCCCCGAGGGCGGCCGCAGCCCCGACGGCTGGGGCCAGCCCTTCCTGGGCGGCGCCGGCTACCTCGCAGTGCGCTGCGGCGTGCCGGTGGTGCCGATCCATGTGGAGGGCACAGACCGCATCCTGCCCAAGGGACGCAACGTGCCCAAGGTGTCGGCCACCACCGTGACCTTCGGCGATCCCCTGGTGCCCACCGAGGAGGACAACGCCCGCCGATTCGCAGCCCGCATCGAGGTGGCGGTGGCCACCCTGGCCGACGAGTGCGCCACCGACTGGTATCAGGCCCGCCGCCGAGCCCACGCCGGCACCACCCCCGGCCTGACTGGCCCCAACGTGTCCCCTTGGCGCCGGGCCTGGGCCCTCGGCGACCGCTCTCCCCGCTCCCGCCGCCAACACCGCCGCTGGCCCAAGTAAAATCCCTCGGTCAACACCGCCGCTGGCCCAAACAAAACCCCTCATTCGGCCCATTCCGCGACAAGGCCATTTTGCCGAAAAGCCCGTAGGATCGGAGGTATGCCGGTAGCCGCCTCCACACCCATTGAGCTGATTGAAAACGTGTATTCCACCCTGGACGAGCGGGTCGACGCCGCCCGGGAGCGTTTTGGCCGAGAGCTCACGTTGGCCGAGAAAGTGCTGGTCAACCACCTCGACGACCCCACTGTCACCCCGGATCGGGGAGCCACCTACGTGGATCTTCGCCCCGACCGGGTGGCCATGCAGGACGCCACCGCACAAATGGCCTGGCTCCAGTTCATGACCGCCGGGCTAGACGAGGTGCAGGTGCCCACCACCACCCACTGCGACCACCTCATCTCGGCCCGCATCGACGCTAAGCGAGACCTGGCCGCGGCCCTCGACAACAACGAGGAGGTGTACGACTTTCTGGAGTCGGTGTGCGCCCGCTACGGCGCCGGATTCTGGAAGCCGGGATCGGGGATCATCCACCAGGTGGTGCTGGAGCAGTACGCCTTCCCCGGCGGCATGATGATCGGCACCGACAGCCACACCCCCAACGCCGGCGGCCTGGCCATGGTGGCGGTGGGCGTGGGTGGTGCCGACGCGGTGGACGTGATGACCGGATTCCCCTGGAACGTGCGCTGGCCCAAGCTCATCGGCGTACACCTCACCGGCGAGCTCGACGGCTGGGCCGCCCCCAAGGACGTGATCTTGAAGGTGGCCGAGATCCTCACCGTGGCCGGCGGCACCGGGGCCATCGTGGAGTACTTCGGACCGGGCGCCCACTCCCTGTCGGCCACCGGCAAGGCCACCATCTGCAACATGGGGGCCGAGATCGGCGCCACCACCTCGCTGTTCGCCTACGACGACGCCATCGCCCGCTACCTCAAGGCCACCGGCCGCGAGGCCGTGGCCGACGCGGCCAACGCCGCCGCCCACAACCTGCGGGCCGACGACGCCGTTCTGGGCAGCCCCGGGGGTTACTTCGACCGGGTGGTGGAAATCGACCTGTCCGAGCTGGGACCGCACATCAACGGCCCCCACACCCCCGACCGGGCCCGCCCGGTGGCCGATCTGGGATCCGAGGCCAAGCTGAACGGCTGGCCCCTAGAGGTGAGCGCCGCGCTGGTGGGGTCGTGTACCAACTCCAGCTATGAGGACATCACCCGAGCGGCCAGCATCGCCCGCCACGCCGCGGCCCGCGGGCTCACCGCCAAGTCGCCCCTCATGGTCACCCCCGGCTCCGAGCAGGTTCGGGCCACAATCGAGCGCGACGGCCTGCTGGCCGACCTGGAATCCATCGGGGCCACCGTGTTGGCCAATGCCTGCGGTCCCTGCATCGGCCAGTGGAACCGCGACGACGTGGCCGACGGCACCCCCAACAGCATTGTCACCAGCTACAACCGCAACTTCCCCAAGCGCAACGACGGCTACGCCTCCACCAACGCCTTCGTCACCTCCCCGGAGACGGTGGTGGCCCTGGCTTTGGCCGGCACACTGGACTTCGACCCGGCCAGCGACACCATCACCGCCCCCGACGGCACCGAGGTGGCGCTCATGGTGGGTCCGGGCACCGAGCTCCCCGACCAGGGCTTCGATCCTGGCGCCAGCGGGTTCTTGGCCCCACCCGACGACGGCAGCGGTGTGGATGTACGGGTGTCGCCCGACTCCGAGCGGCTCCAGCTCCTCGAGCCTTTCTCCCCCTGGGACGGCAAGGACTTCACCGATCTGCCCGTGCTGCTCAAGGCCCAAGGCAAGTGCACCACCGACCACATCTCCATGGCCGGGCCGTGGTTGCGCTACCGAGGCCATCTCGAGAACATCTCCGGCAACCTCTACCTGGGTGCGGTGAACGCCTTCACCGGGGCAGTCGGCGAGGGCAAGAACCAGCTCGACGGCTCCACCGGGTCGTTCCCCGACGTGGCCGCCGCCTACCACGCCGCCGGCCAGCGCTGGGTGGTGGTGGGCGACCGCAACATCGGCGAGGGCTCATCCCGGGAGCACGCCGCCATGGAGCCCCGCTTCCGGGGCTGCGCGGCGGTGATCGCCCGATCCTTCGCCCGCATCCACGAGACCAACCTCAAAAAACAGGGCGTACTGGCCCTCACCTTCGCCGACCCCGACGACTACGACCGCATCAACGAGGACGACCGCATCTCGGTGCTCGGCCTGGCCGATCTGGCCCCCGGCGCGCCGGTTCAAGTGCAGGTGGCCAAGCCCGACGGGACCACGGTGGACATCACCGCCGAGCACACCCTGTCGCACGACCAGATCGAGTGGTTCCAAGCGGGCAGCGCGCTGAACCTGATCCGCCAGCGGACCATGGGCTGACCGCCCGCCGAGAGCCGTCGTGGACATCCGCCCTTCCTGCCGACCGTAGATTTACGGCCATGGACATCCGCCAGCTCGATGCCCTGTTGGCGATAGCCGAGCACAAGACGTTCTCCAAGGCCGCTCGGTCGCTGCACACCGTGCAGTCCAACGTGTCCAAGCACATCGCCAAATTGGAGGAGGAGCTGGGCGCCATCCTGGTGGACCGCGACGCCGGCACCCTCACCGAGGAAGGCGAGGCGGTATTGGCCCGAGCCCGGCGCATCCGAGCCGAGACCGACGCCATCGCCCTGGACATGGCGGCCATGCGCGACGACATCTCCGGGGTCACCCGTCTGGGCACTATCGACTCCACCGCCCGATGGCTGATCCCCATCGTTTTGCCCGCCCTAGAGGCCCAATACCCCAACATCCGCCTCGAGGTGCTCACCGCCACCACCACCAGCCTCCTCCCCCAGGTGATCGCCGGAGATCTGCACAGCGCAGTGGTCAACCTGCCCCTGCACGATTCTGAGATCCGGGCTGAAGAGCTGTTCGCGGAAGACCGCTTGCTCATAGCCCCGCCCGACCACCCGCTGGCCCGCAAGTCCTCAGTGACCCCCTCCGAGCTGAGCCGCCACGAGCTGCTGCTGCCCCCTCCGGGCACTGCCTTTCGAGATGAGATTGACTCCGAGCTCAAGATCCAGGGCGTGGAGCTCACCACCCGGGCCGAGATCGACGGCATGAGGATGATCGCCACCCTGGTGCTCACCGGGTTCGGCGCCGCCATATTGCCCGCTACCGCCGCCCCCGACGACGGCCCCTGGCGGCGCATCCCCATCACCGGCCTGGTGCGGCGCTCGGTGGGCCTGATCGTCAGCCGCCGGGTGGCCCCATCGGCGGTCACCCGAGCGGTGCGAGACGTGATATTCGAAGTGGTGGGGACCCACGGCTACGATCAGGCCGGGGTGTACCCCAGTTGACGGCGGCGCGAGACTGACAGCACTGCCTATGACCGACGCCATGACCGCCACCGGCAACCGACCCGACCGGGTCCCGCTGCGAGCCGGAGCACCGGGATCGGCCCGAGCCTGGCTGGACTCCTACGACGACCGGGAATGCGTGGTCTTCGAAGTGGAGGACAACGAGGCCGACCGGGGGGCGCTCAGCCCGGCCGACAGCGAGACGCTGGAGCGAGCCGCCCAAGAGGCCCTTCTGCGCCGTGTGCCCTTGGTGGGGTTCATCTCCTCATCGGGCGCCGATATCGACTCGGGCATCGCGGCCACCATGGGCTGGGGCCGGGTGGCCAAGTCGGTGGTGGACTGCTCGGGTCAGGTGCCCACCATTTTCTGCGCCACCGGCCCGGCGGTGTCGGGGCCGGCCCTGCTGCTGGGCTTGGCCGACATCGCCATCGCCACCGAGGACAGCTACGCCTTCGTCTCCGGCCCCCGTATGGTCACCCAATTCACCGGCGAGGTGATCAGCAACCAGACCCTGGGCGGCGCCGGCCAGCTCTCCCGGCGCAGCGGGGTGACCGCCTTCTTGGTGGACGACAAAGACGCCGCCTCCGACTTAGTGGGCGCGCTGTTGAGCCTGCTTCCCGCCCACGCCGACGAATTGCCTCCCCGGTATCCGGTGGACGATCCAGTGGACCGCCCCACCCCCGAGCTGCGCGACATCTTGCCCGAATCGCCGCTGGGCAGCTACGACATTCGAGATGTCGTCCGGGCGGTGGCCGACGACGGCGACCTGCTGGAGTACAAGGCCGACTGGGCCGCCAACCTGGTGTGCGCCTTTGCCACCGTGGCCGGACGCCCGGTGGGGATCCTGGCCAACCAGCCCCAGACCCTGGCCGGAACCCTCGACATCGCGTGCAGCCAGAAGGGGGCCCGGTTCGTGTCGTTCTGCGACGCCTTCAATCTGCCGTTGGTCACCTTCGTGGACACCTCGGGCTTCCAGCCGGGCAAGGACCTGGAGTGGCGGGGCATCATCCGCCACGGCGCCCAGCTGGCCTTCGCGTATGCCCGGGCCACCGTGGGCCGGGTGAACGTGACCCTGCGCAAGTCCTACGGCGGGGCCTACATCGTGATGGACTCCCGCCACATGGGAAACGACATCGCCCTGGCCTGGCCCTCAGCGGAAGTCGCGGTGATGGGCGCCCGGGGCGCGGTCGAGATCGTCCACCGCCGGTCCAGTCCCGAGGAGCGGGCCGAACTCGAGGCCGCCTATGAGGAGCGCTATCTGAACCCCTACATCGCCGCCGAGCGGGGCTCGATCGACGCGGTGATCGACCCGGCCGACACCCGGGCCGAGGTGGCCGCGGCCTTGGATCTCTTGGAGTCCAAACGTGAGTCCCTCCCCCGCCGCCGCCACGACAACACCCCACTGTGACCAGGGGCAACACTCTCTCTGGGGCGAAAGCGACAACCTGAGGTAAGCTGCGGCAGCGCCGGAGGGAGCAGGGAAAGGAGCCGTGCGTGCCTGAATCCATAACGATCACCGACAATCGGACCGGTGAGTCAATAGAGGTTCCGATTGTCGAAGGTGGTGTGGATGCCGCAGCGTGGCGAAAACTACTCCCCAACGTCTGGTTCTTAGACCCGTCCTTCAGCACCACCGCGGCCACCACCAGCGCGGTCAGCGAGGTGGACGGCGAGAACGGCATCCTGCGCTACCGGGGCTACCCCATCGAGCAGCTGGCCGAGCACTCCACTTTCCTGGAGGTGGCCTACCTGCTGCTCCACGGCGAACTCCCCACGCCCGGCGAATACGACGTGTGGGTACACGAGATCACCCACCACACCTTCATCCACGAGCGCTTCCGCAAGCGGTTCATGGAGTCGTTCCTCCACGATGCCCACCCCATGGGTATGTTCGTGTCCACCATCGCCGCGCTGTCCACGTTCTATCCCGAGGCCAAAGACATCGAAGACCCCGAGAACCGCATGCACCAGATCGTGCGGCTCATCGCCAAAGTGCCCACCGTGGCCGCCGCGGGCTTCCGGTTCAACACCGGCATGCCGTTCGTCTACCCCGACAACAACCTGGACTTCGCCACCAACTTCCTGTCGATGATGTTCAAGATCGCCGAGCCCACCTACGAGTGCGACCCGGCCTTCGCCCGAGCGCTCGATCTGCTGCTCATCACCCACGCCGACCACGGCCAGAACTGCTCCACCAGCACCGCCCGGGTGGTGGGAAGCGCCCACACCGACCCCTACTCGGTGATCTCCGCCGCCGCGTGCTCGCTCTACGGCCCCCGCCACGGCGGAGCAAACCAGGCCGTCATGGAGATGCTCGACGAGATCGGCAGCTACGAGAACATCGACCCGTTCATCAAGGCAGTCAAGGCCGGCGAGACCCGCCTGATGGGGTTCGGCCACCGGGTGTACAAGAACTACGACCCTCGGGCCCGCATCATCAAGCAAGCCGCTTACGACGTGTTCGAGGTGACCGGCTCCAACCCGCTGCTCGACATCGCCCTCAAGCTCGAAGAGGTGGCCCTGGCCGACGACTACTTCGTGAGCCGCCGGCTGTATCCCAACGTGGACTTCTACTCCGGGCTCATCTACCAGTCGATGGGCTTCCCCACCGACATGTTCACCGTGCTGTTCGCCATCGCCCGCACCGCCGGCTGGCTGGCCCACTGGGTAGAGCTCCTAGAACAAGACAGCCGCATAGCCCGCCCCCGCCAGGTCTACACCGGCTCCCAAGAACGCACCTACACCCCCATCAACCAGCGCTGAGCCCAGGACGAATGGCTAATGGACTATCCATACTATGGATAGTCCATTAGCCATTTGTGCAGAAACTGCCCCCGGACAACCACACTTCAAGGGGGGTACACTGTCTCGACTAGAACTATGTCGTTGCCAACGAGTGGCTAAGCGGAGCACGATGATTGCAAAAGTACCTTTGATTCTGGAGCCTCAGCCTGAAGGGGGCTACACCGTCACCTCACCATTGCTGCCGGAACTGGTAACAGAGGGCGACAACATGTCTGAGGCCATGGCAAACGTGGAGGATGCGTTTGCGGCTGTGGTGGAGATCTACCAGGACCGAGGATGTCCGTTGCCACCTGGTATTTGTGTGGACGGCGACGAAGGCCCGCTATCCGTTGAGGCCCTCGTCGCCATGCAGTGAAATACCGGGACTGGGACGCCTTTAAGGAGGCGTGACGCCTTCAGCTGGTAGCGGTCAGGCCGTCGCGGAGGGCGGTTAGGAGGGCGGCGGTGGTTATGGCGGCGGTTTCTGAGCGTAGGACTGAGGAGCTGATGCGGATAGCGGGGAGTTGGCGGCGTTCGGATTGGGACCAGCCGCCTTCGGGGCCGATTAGGACGGTGGGGTGGTTGAGGGATGGGGGGGTGCCGGTGATGTCGGCGCGGATTGCGCCGGGGTGGGCGGCCAGAGTGGCGAAGTCGGTGGGCTCGCCGATCTCGGGGAGGCGGACTTGGCGGCTCTGCATGGCGGCTTCCCGGGCTACCCGGCGGAGGCGCTCGGTGTGGCGGGTTGCTCGGTCGGCATCCCAGCGCACCACGCTGTGCTCGGCGGTGAACGGGACGATGGCGTCCACGCCCAGTTCGGTGAGCTTTTGCACCACTAGCTCGGGGCGGCCGCCTTTGATGAGGGCGAAGCCGATGGTGAGGGGGGGTTGAGGGGCTTCGACGAACACCACTTCGCCTACGGGCTCAACCTTGCCTTCGGGGCCTGACCCCAGACGGCAGATTCGCCACGAACCGGCCCCGTCAGAGGCGGTGAAGGAGTCGCCAGGGCGCAGGCGCAGCGACCGGGTCAGGTGATGGCGGTCTTCGCCGCGCAGCTCGAAGCGTTCTAGGTCGTCGACGAATACGTGGGGGCCGTCACCGCCGCCGGGCTTCACGGCGTCGTTTCCTGGTGGTGGGCGCCACCTCTTCGCCCCGCAGCTCTGCAAGCTGATGGAGCAGGTCGATTTCCTCGTCGCTTAAGCCGGTGGGCGTCTCCACCATGGCCTGCACCAGCAGATCGCCCCGGCCCCGACCCTCTAGTCGGGGCACGCCCCGGCCCCGGATGCGGAACACATCGCCAGACTGGGTGCCGGCGGGAATGTCCAGATCCTCCACGCTGTCGAGCGTCTCGTACTTGATGTTCACTCCGAGGGCGCCTTGGACCATAGTCAGATGCAGTTGGTCCACCAGGTTGTCGCCGTCGCGTTGGAATCGGGGGTGAGGCCGCACGTCGATATGCACGTACAGATCCCCTGGGGGACCGCCCCGAGGCCCGGCCGCGCCCCGGCGGGTCACCCGCAGCGTAGAACCCTGGCCCACTCCCGGCGGCACAGTCACCGTGTAGTCCCGGTCTCCCACCACCCGGCCATCACCCCCGCACTCACGGCACGGGTCGGCAATCACCTCGCCGGACCCCGAGCAGGTCTCGCACACCGTGCGGGTGACCATCTGGCCGAGGATCGACTGGCGCACCCGCTGCACCTGGCCCATCCCGTCGCACGTGCCGCAGGTAATCGGCTGGGTGCCCTCAGCCGCGCCCCGGCCCTCGCACTCTTCGCACACCGTGGCGGTGCGCACGGCCACCTCCGCATCGGCGCCCAGCACCGCATCCTCAAAGTCGAGGGTCAGCACCGCCTCCAAGTCGGCGCCCCGCTGGGGACCGGTCCGGGCTCTCCCACCGGCGGTGCCAAACGGACTCCCGCCGAACGGGTTGGCCCCACCGAAAAAGGCGTCGAAGATGTCGTTCAGGTTCATGCCCGAGAATGGGTCACCCCCGCCGGCTGCCCCCGGCGCGGTGCCGAAGCGGTCGTAGTGGGCCCGCTTTTGGGGGTCGCTCAGCGTCTCATAGGCCAGCGCGATCTCCTTGAAGCGGGCCTCGGCTTCGGCGTCGTCGGGGTTCGCGTCGGGGTGGTACTGGCGGGCCAGCTTGCGAAACGCCTTCTTGAGGTCGTCCTCGGTGGCGTCTCGGCCTACGCCGAGCAGCTCGTAGAAGTCAGCAGCCATGGGCTAGGGGGCCGACAGCCTGTCGCCCAGGTTCTGGCTCACCACCGCCACCGCGGCCAGCGCTTGGGGATAGTTCATGCGGGTGGGACCCAGCACCCCGATGGAACCCACCGGCTGGCCGGCCACCTCGTAGGGGGCCACAATCAGCGAGCACTCGGCCAGCGGCGCCACTCCGGTTTCTGAGCCGATGGCCACGGTGAGGCCTCGATCCAGGATGTCTCTCACCAAAGAGACAACCACCAACTGCTTCTCCAGTATTCCCAGAACCGAGCGAACCGTCTCAGTGGCGTCGAACAGCCCGGCCACGCTGGCCGCTCCGCCCACGTAGAGCTGCTCCTCGGCATCGCTCAGGTCGGCCAGCGAGTCCAACACCCGGGTCGCCAGCGGGGTCAGGGCATGGGCCAGCCCGCGATCTCGAAGGGCACTGGCCGGGCTTCCTGCTAGCAGGTCGGTGAGCTGGGTGGACGCCCGCGCCATCTCCAACGAGTCGGCGGGCCGGTCCACCTCGATGGTGCGCTTGTCTACCGACCCGTTCTCGTACACCACCAGAGCCATCATCAGCCGCTCCGACAGGTCCACCAAGCTCACCGACCGGATGGTGGCGGTGGAGTGCTGGGGGGCCACCACTAGGGCGGCATAGGCGGTGAGGTCGGCCAAAAGTGCGCTGGTGTCGGCCAACATCTGCTCGAGCTCGCTGTGGGTCGTGTCGAAGAAAGCTCGCACCTGCTGTTGCTCGGTGCGGCCCAGAGTGCCGGACACGTCGGTGAGGGTGTCCACGAAATGGCGGTAGCCCTTCTCGGTGGGGATGCGGCCCGCGCTGGTGTGGGGCTGGCTCAGGTATCCGGCGTGCTCCAGGGCCAGCATCTCGTTGCGGACTGTGGCCGGGGAGACGCCCAAATCAGCGATTTCGGAGACGTGGGAGGAGCCCACGGGCTGGGTTGTGGAGATGTAGCCCTCCACCACGGCCCGCAACACCGCAGCCTTGCGGGCCGAAAGCGTCTCGCCTTGGGTCCCCATAAGGCTTGAATACTACTGGTCTGGCCCGATCTACCACCCAGCAGACGTTGGCCGGGGGCCTCAGTCGTCGAGTCGGAGGGCGGAGATGAACGCCTCTTGGGGCACGTCCACCCGGCCGATGGCCTTCATCTTCTTCTTGCCGGCCTTCTGGTTCTCCAGCAGCTTGCGCTTGCGGGTCACGTCGCCGCCGTACAGCTTGGCGGTGACATCTTTGCGGAAGGCCTTGACCGTCTCCCGGGCGATGATCTTTCCTCCGATGGCCGCTTGGATGGGCACGTCGAACTGCTGGCGGGGAATCAGCTCCTTGAGCTTCTCGGTCATGCGCCGACCGTAGGAATAGGCCGAATCCCGGTGGACGATGGAGCTGAAGGCGTCCACCGGCTCGTGTTGGAGCAGGATGTCCACCTTGGTTAGATCGGACGCGGCGTAGCCGTCGGGCTCGTAGTCCAGGCTGGCGTAGCCCTGGGTTCGGCTCTTGAGCTGGTCGAAGAAGTCCACCACCACCTCGGCCAGTGGTAGTCGATAGGCCAGCTCCACCCGCTCGGGCGACAGGTACTCCATTTTCTTCATCTCTCCCCGACGGTCCTGGCACAGCTCCATAAGGGTGCCGGTGTAGTCGGCGGGGGCGATGATGGTGGCGGCCAGCATGGGCTCTTGGATGCCCTGCACCTCGGCGGCCGGGGGCATGGCCGAGGGGTTGTCCACCTCCACCTCTTCGCCGCTGGCCAGCTCCACCCGATACGCCACTGAGGGAGCGGTGGCGATGAGGCTGAGGCCGAACTCCCGCTCGAGGCGCTCCCGCACGATCTCCATGTGGAGGAGTCCCAGGAATCCGCACCGGAAGCCGAACCCCAGCGCGCCCGACGACTCCGGTTGGTAGTTGAAGCTTGAGTCGCTCACCCGCAGCCGCTCCAGGGAGTCGCGCAATGCGGCGAACTCGTCGCCGTCGATGGGATACAGACCGCAGAACACCATCGACTTGGGCTCCTGATAGCCGGCCAGGGGCTCGGCCGCGCCATCGCGGGCTGTGGTGACGGTCTCCCCCGATCGGGCCTCGGCCACGTTCTTCATGCCGGCGATGAGGTAGCCCACCTCTCCCGGTCCCAGCTCATCAACTGGTGTCGGCTGAGGGCGCCACACGCCGATCTCGTCAGCCTCCCGGTCGGTGCGGGCCTGCATGAACCGGATCTTGGCCCCCGACCGCAGCCGCCCGTTCATCACCCGCACCGAGCTGACCACCCCCCGGTACTGGTCGAAATGGGAGTCGAAGATGAGCGCCTGGAGCGGGGCGTCGGGGTCGCCTACCGGTGGCGGGGTGAGAGCCACCACCGCGTCCAGCAGCTCCTTCACTCCCTCGCCGGTCTTGGCGCTGATGTGCAGAACGTCTTCGGCGGCGATGCCCAGCACCTGCTCGATCTCCTCGGCCCGGCGATCGGGCTCGGCCGCGGGCAAATCGATCTTGTTCAGTGCGGCCACCACCTCCAACTCGTTCTCCAGCGCCTGATAGCAGTTGGCCAGCGTCTGAGCCTCGATGCCCTGGGCCGCGTCCACCAACAAGATGACCGACTCGCAGGCCGCCAGGGAGCGGCTCACCTCATAGCCGAAGTCCACGTGTCCGGGAGTGTCAATGAGGTTGATCACGCAGCCGTCATGGTCGAGGCGGACGCTCTGGAGCTTGATGGTGATGCCCCGCTCCCGCTCCAAGTCCATGGAGTCGAGATATTGGGCGCGCATATCCCGGGGGTCCACTGCCCCGCACAGCTCCAGCATGCGGTCGGCAAGGGTCGACTTGCCGTGGTCGATGTGGGCGATGATCGAGGTATTGCGGATGTGGGAGAGATCCATGGGAACCGAGTAACGCTACCGCCCTTATTCCCTAGGTTCCCATGTGGTTACCAGGGTTTGGGGGACGGTAGAGTTGTCATTCTGTGGCAAACATCAAGAGCCAGATAAAGCGCAATCGCCAAAACGAGAAGCGCCGCCAGCGAAACCGGGCCGTGCGCTCGGAGGTCATCACCCGCACCCGGACCGCGGAGGCCGCGGCAGAACACGGCGAAGCTGAGGAGACCGCCGAGGCGGCCCGCATGGCCATCAAGCGCATCGACAAGGCCGCCAGCAAAGGCGTGCTCCACCCCAACACCGCCGCCCGGAAGAAGTCCCGCTTGATGAAGCGCCTGGCCCGGCTCCAGGCTGAGTAGCCCCAGTCCAACCCCTAACTTCTAGCTTCAGGCCGAGTAGTCCTTACCCACCCCAACTTCTAACGATTGAGCTGGGTAAGGCGGGCCACCAGCACTTCCAGCACCGCTTCGGCAGGTATGGCCGTGGCACCTCTCAAGTCCAAGTCGGCTTGGGCCAGCAGCTCGATGGATCGTGCAACCTTCTTCGGCCCCAGCTTTCGGGCCTGGCGCAGCGCTTTTCGGGCCGGGAAGGTGGAGCCCTTGATACCCAGCAGTTCGGCCGCCTCCTTCTCATCGGCCGCGTCGGCCCCGTCCAAGCGCAACAGCCGGTTGTGGTGGTTGTAGAGGGTGGACAGCACCTGCATCTCATTGCGGCCACCGGCGTGGAGCATACGGCGCAGCTTGTCCAAGGCGTCGGCGATGTTGCCCGACTCCACCGCATCGGTGAGCTCCCAGGGGGGCACCGACCCGGCCTCCCAGATGAACGGGGCCACATCGTCGGCCTCCAATGCCCGATCCGGCCCATAGGCCGACGCCAGCGTGGTGAGCACCGCAGGCAAGCGGCTCATGTCCTCCCCCAGGTGGTCGGCCAGCAGCCGCTTGGCCCCGGCCCGCAGCCGGAGCCCCGCGGCGGAGATTTGAGTGTCCATCCACTTGGCCGCGCCGTCGCGGCCTCGGAGTATCCCGGCGCCGACCACCTCTCCACCAGCTTCGGCCACCGCTTCCGATAGGCGCTTGGGCACTGCGTTCAGCCGCTGGAGCGCCGGCCCCTTCTCCCACACCAGCACCAGATCGGTGGTTTCCAGCGGTAGCTCCAGATAGCCCAGCAGGGGGCCGAGCGAATCCACGGTGGAGAACCGGCCCATCTCCCGGCCCACCACCACCCGCCGCTCGGTGAGGAACGGCGGGGTCTGAGCGGCGTCCACCAGCGGGGCGATGTGGTAGTCGTCGTCTTCTAGGTAGGTGGCCTCGGTCAGCTCGGCCACCATCAGCGACCGGTCGCCGTCGCCCACCAACTGAGCCACCCGGTCGCGCACCGCGTTGGACAACAGCACCTCGTCGTCACCGTGAAACAGCACCACCGTGGCACTCATTGGGGGAGCTCCCAGCCGGTGATGGGCGCGCTCATGAGTGATTCCGCTGTTGTTGGAGGAGGGCGCTCATGAAGTCGGCCACTCGGCGGGTGCCGGCCACGTCATGGGCCCGAAGAATCCGGCTGCCCAACCCGACGCCCAGCGCGTGGGCTGCCAGCGTGGCTTCCCGCCGATCCCCCACCTCAGTTCCGGTCAGCGCCCCCAAGAAGCCCTTGTTGGACACCGACAAAAACACCGGATAGCCCAAATCCACAAGTTCCTGGGACCGGCGAAGCAGCTCGGCCGACATCTCCGGGGTCTTGCCCAGATCGTGTCCGGCGTCGAGCATGATCCGCTGCGGGGGGATCCCCGCGTCCACCGCCCACTGAGCCCGCTCCGACAAGAAACGGCTCACCTCGCCCACCAGGTCGTCGTACACCGGCTCGGGATCGGCCACCCTGGGAGCGAGGCGTACGTGGCAGGCCACCACCGAGGCTCCTGCTGCCGAGGCTTCATGGAGGAAATCGGGGTCGGCGAATCCGCTGATGTCATTGCCCACCACCGCCCCGGCGGCGTAGCTCTCCCGGGCCACTGAGGCCCGCCAAGTGTCCACCGAGATGGGCAGGTCGAAGCGCTTGCGCAGCGCCTCGATGGCCGGCACCACCCGGTCCATCTCCTCGTCCTCGGTCACCTCGGGGCCGGGACCGGCCTTCACCCCGCCAACATCCAAGAAGTCGGCCCCCTCGGCCACCAGCTCCTCGGCTTTGGCCAAGAAAGCATCGAAGTCCCAGTACTGGCCAGCGTCATAGAACGAGTCGGGCGTGCGATTCAAAATGCCCATGACCAGGGCACGGGTGGACACGTCATAGCGATGCGGCCCCAGCTCCACGATCACGCAGGCGACGCTACACCGCGTCGGTGACGATTTGGGATGCCAGCGGAGTAACCGCCACTGCCAGGCGGGGGTCGTGGGAGGTGACCTCTACCACTAGGCCGCTGACCAGGATCTGCTGGCCGGTGCGGACGGTGGTGGCGCCTCCTATGCGGTGGCCGGGTGGGGCGATGACTGTGCCTACGTGCATGCGCTCTTGCAGCGATCGGATCTGACCGCGCTGGGCCCGGTTGCCCCGGTCGGCTATCGCCAGATCCACGGCCCCGACTCCGGCG
This sequence comes from Acidimicrobiia bacterium, assembly GCA_022827725.1. Lineage (GTDB taxonomy): Bacteria > Actinomycetota > Acidimicrobiia > Acidimicrobiales > Bin134 > Poriferisocius. The sequence goes on along the minus strand of JAJEIJ010000009.1, from coordinate 10,123 downwards.
CGGCGCAGATCTTCTAGCAGCCGCTCGGTTGAGCGGTTGGGTCCGAGCACGACCACCACGGTCTGATGGTGGCGCCACACCTCGACCCCGGCGTCGAGCATGGTGTGGAACGGCGGGTCGGCTGTCCGCAGGGCTACCGCGGGCACCAGCAGCGCGGCAGCAAGCCCCACAGCGGCCATCGCCCGCAGCGGTCGGCGCCGGGCCAGCCACCAGATCACCGCGCCGATCACCACCGCAATCAGATGCGGGGTCCGCAGCTCGCCGAGCCGGGCCGATGCCGACCAGCTGGCCACCGCCTGGATCCAGCCGATGCCCAGGTCGGTGGGCCAGTGGATGGCCTGGGCCAACGGGCCGCCCACCAGCCCGGCCGCCAGCCCGGCCGACAGGCTCCACATCATGATCGGCCCGGCCACCGGCGCGGCCAGCAGGTTGGCGGGCAATGAGGCCACCGGCACTCCGCCGAAGGTGGCAATCAGCAGCGGAGCCACAGCCAACTGCGCCGACACGGTTACCGACAGAGCGTCGGCCAGCAGCCGAGGCCCCCGCAGGCGCTCGGCCAGACGGGGCGCCCACAAGATGATGCCCGTCGACGCCGCCACCGAAAGCCGAAACGCCACCGAGTGCACCAGTAGCGGATCGACCAGCACCAACAGGGCCACGGCCAGGGTCAGAACCCGGCGGCTGGACGCTTCCCGTCCCAACAAGGTGGCGGTGGCCGCGATGGCCGCCATGACCGAGGCCCGCAGCACCGAAGGCTCAAACCGGGTGACCAGGGCGAAGAAGCCGATGGCCCCGAGGGTGAGCGCCCAGCGGCCCCGGTAGTCGAACCGCTCGATCAGGGGTCGGGCCAGGATTAGAACGAAGGCCACGTTCTGGCCCGACACAGCCAGCAAGTGGGTGAGGCCCGCGGCCCGGAAATCGTCGGACACCACCGGTGACTGGTGGCGGTCGTCGCCGTACGACAGCCCGGTGAACAGGGCAAGGCGGTCGTCGTGCAGGGTCTGAGCTCCTCGGGCGATGGTGCGGCGCAGCCAGTTGGCCATCCGATAGGGAAAGGGCCCATCCCGATAGTGGTGGACGTGGTCGATGTTCAGCCGATTGGCCACGTGGCGGGCCGCTTGATAGCTGGGCAGGGGCAGGATCGGGCGGACGCTGCCGGTGACGCTGATGCGATCCCCGGCCAGTCGGTCGCCCAGGTCTCGGGCGGCGCGGCCGTAGGCCCACGCCTCATAGCGCCTCCCCTCCGCCCGCACGAACACCCGCATCCCCTCGCCAACCGGCACCGGATCGGACACCAGGGAGGCTTCGCCCTCGAAGACTGCGGGCTCCAGCGGATCGAGTCCCGCCCAGGCCCTCGCTCCCAGCGAAGAACTCAGCAGCAACACGCCAACCACCAGCAGCCACGGCTTGCGGACAACCAAGGCCGCTGCTACCAGGGCAATCGCAGGAATCAGCGGGACGGCCGCCGACCACCAGCCGCCGGCCATGGCGGCAACGGCCAGTGCCACCGCGTGGCGGTCACTCACACTGCGACCAAATCCCGGATCTGCTCCAGCTTGGCCGGGCCGATGCCGGACACCGCCAGCAGCCCGTCAACCGAAGCGAACCCGCCGATGCGCTGGCGATGCTCGACAATGGCCGCAGCCGTGGCCGGTCCCACCCCGGGCAGCGACTCAAGCTGTTCGGCAGTGGCGGTATTGAGGTTCAGCGGCCCAGACCGGGCAACCGCACCGCCACCCACCGATCCATTCCCACCCAGAGGCGCCGGTATTGCGGTCTGGCCTAGCCGGGGGAAGTACATCCAGAGTCCGTCCGACAACGGGGCGGCCAGATTCACCCGATCGTGGTCGGCGTCGGGCGCCAGCCCCCCGGCCGCCTCCACCAAATCGAGCACTCGGGCCTCGCCCCGAAATAGGTACACCCCCGGGGCGTGGACCGCTCCGGCGGCATGCACCAGGATCGGTGCCGGCTCGGCCCTTGGAGTTGGCACCGAAGGCAGCGGCGTCGCCATTGGAATCACCGCCTCAGGCCGGGGCGCGCTGCTGGCCCCCGCCATCAGATAGGCCACCACCGCAATGGCGGCCACCAGTCCGCCACCGACCATCAACAGCCGGGGCCCAGTGATCAAGTGGCGGTAGTCATCCACCATCTCCCTGACCCTCTCCGCAGTGGTCAGCCGGGGAGGGGGCAATGAGGAGTCTTCCATTGGCCGTTCCGGGCGCGGCGCGCCATGCCGGTGGCGGGGGAAGCGGCTTCAGAATATCAGCCGAGAATCAGAATCGACAGAGCCGTTGCCCCGGCTCTGACCGCCTAGGGAAACTCAGTAAAGCTGGGTGGTGAGGCGGCGGCGGTAAATAGAGGTGCGGGGGTCGTCGGTCCCCATGATCTCCAGTAGGTCTACAAACTCCTGGCGGGCTTCCGGGTCGGCCTTCACCTGGCCCAGCAGATCCTCCAAGCGGGCCTCGACATCCCCATTGTCGGCCCCGCCGCCGGTGCGGGCCAGCGCGGCCACTCGGCGGACCTCGGCGGTCTCGGGGATCCGCTCCAGCAGCTCGAGGGCTTCCTCGCCCCGGCCATCAGCCACCAACAAGTCGGCCAGCCCCACCACGGCGCCCTCGTGGTCGGCGTCTAGCTCCAATGCCCGCCACAGAGAGGCCTCGTCGCCAGCGGCCACCAGAGCCTCCACCTCGCTCTCCTGTTCGGTGGGAATCAGACCCTGCACGAACTCGGCCACCGCGGCCTCGCCCTGGGCGCCGATGAAGCCGTCGACCACCTTGCCGTCGCGCATGGCGTACACCGCGGGAATGCTCTGAACCTGAAAAGCCTGAGCGGTCTGGGGGTTGTCGTCTACGTTGACTTTGGCCAGCTCCACCGCCCCGCCGGTGGCCGCCACCGCCTGTTCCAGAATCGGCCCCAGCGTTTTGCACGGCCCGCACCACGGCGCCCACAGGTCCACCACCACCGCCACGGTGTGGGAGCGCTCGACCACTTCAGTGGTGAACGTCGCATCAGTCACATCGGCCATCGGCTACCTCTCATCGAACCAGATTGAACGCTAGCGTGACCTCTCGCATGAACCACATCCGAGGCATCCAGCACGACGCGGTCAGCGCGTGGTTCGAGGCCAACGTGCCCGCCGTCGCCCTGCCGCTGACGTTCGAGCTGATTGCTGGCGGGCATTCCAACCTCACCTTCAAGGCCACCGATGCCGACGGCCGGCGTTACGTGCTGCGCCGGCCGCCGCTGTACCAGGTGCTGGCCACCGCCCACGACATGGGCCGAGAGCACAAGATCATCGCCGCCCTAGCCGACACCGACGTGCCGGTGCCCCAAGCCTTCGGGTTGTGCGAAGACGAAGAGGTAAACGAGCGCCCCTTCTACGTGATGGACTTTGTGGACGGGAAGGTGGTGCGCAACCGCAAGCACGCGGCCGCGTTGACCCCTGAGGTGCGCTGGACCGCCTCCCAGTCGATTGCCGAGACGCTGGCCCACATCCACGCGGTGGATGTGGACGAGGTGGGGCTGGGAGATCTAGGGCGCAAGGAGGACTACATCGCCCGTCAGCTCCGGCGCTGGCTGCGCCAGTTCGAGGAGTCCAAGATCCAGGACCGCCCCCAGATCCAAGAGGTTCACGACCACCTAGTGGCCCGCATCCCCGAACAGGGCCAAGCCGGGATCGTCCACGGCGACTACCGCTTGGACAACTGCATGCTGAGCGATGAAGGCGAAGTGCTGGCCGTGCTCGACTGGGAGCTGTGCACCTTGGGCGATCGCAACGCCGACGTGGCCCAGCTTCTGGTGTATTGGGCTGAGCCCGATGACTCGGAATTCGCGTTGGACGATCCCCCCACCGGCGAGGCCGGATTCGCCAGCCGAGCCGAGATGTTCGACCTCTACTCGGAGGTGTCCGGGCGCGAAATAGACAACTTCGGGTACTACATGGCCTTCGGCTACTGGAAGCTGGCCTGCATCCTGGAGGGCGTCTACAGCCGGTATGTGGGCGGGGCCATGGGCGACAAGGCGCCGCCGCAGGGGGCCGACAGCTTCGTGGCCCGGGTGGACGCGCTGGTTGAAATGGCCACATCGGCCGCGGAGCAAGTGGCATGAGCAGCGAACTGATCACCGTCCACCAAGAACTCGAATTGGCCGATCCTGTGCTGGTGGTGGCCTTTGACGGATGGGTGGATGCCGGTTTCGGCATGCGCAATGCCACCGAGATCATGTTGAAGGCCGACGCCGCCGCGCTGGTGGCCAGCTTCGACGCCGATCTGCTGGTGGACCACCGAGCCCGCCGCCCCACTATGACCGTTCGGGACGGCCGGGTGGACCACATCAGCTGGCCGGCCATCCGCCTCCAACAGGTGAGCGACCTGGACCAGCGGGCGTTCCTGCTGCTCCACGGGCCGGAACCCGATTTTCGCTGGCAGGCGTTCTGCACGGCCGTCGATCAACTGGTGCAGCAGTTGGGGGTAGCCCGAGTGGTGTCATTGGGGGCGTACCCCGCCGCGGTGCCCCACACCCGGCCGGTGCGGCTGTCGGCCACCGGCACCTCCCAGGATCTGATCGAGCGGTTCGGCTCCCCCGCGGGCATCCTGGAGGTTCCCGCCGGGATCAGCGCGGCATTGGCCAAGCGATTCGAGGCCGCCGGACTGGAAACGGTGTCGGTATGGGCGCAAGTGCCCCACTATGCGTCCGGTTCCCCGTTCCCCGCCGCCACAGCGGCTCTGTTCCAGGGCCTGCGGGCCGCAGCCGACCTGCGGTTCGATCCGGCGCCGCTGATCGCCGAGGGGCTGGAGGTATCCCGCCGGCTCGACACCATGATCGCCCAGAACGCCAGCCACAAGCGCCTGCTCGGCCAGCTGGAAAGCGCCTATGACACCAGCATGGGAGAGTCGGGCGAGGAAATACCCACCGGCGACGAGCTCGCCGAAGAGTTGGAGCGCTTCTTGCGCGACCAGGACGAAACCAAGTGACCGTTATCACAACCCGAGGGGACAGAGCATGAAGCTAGATGGAGGCCTCGTTACCAGAGCAGCCAGAAAGGGATCGGTTGGACCCCTAGGGGATGCCGCCGACAACGCCCGCAACTTGGAGGCCGCCGGCTACGACGGGATCTGGTCGGCCGAACTCGACCACGACCCGTTCCTGCCGCTGGTGCTGGCCGCCGAGCACACCACCCGCATCCAGATCGGAACCTCGATTGCGGTGTCATTCGCCCGCAACCCGATGATCTTGGCCAACTTGGGATGGGACCTTCAGGCCTACTCCAGCGGGCGCTTCATTCTCGGCCTGGGCTCGCAGATAAAGCCCCACATCACCAAGCGATTCTCCATGCCCTGGTCTCACCCCGCCGCCCGCATGAAGGAGATGGTCGACGCCGTGAAAGCCATATGGGATTGCTGGGAGACCGGTGAGAAGCTGAGCTTTCGCGGCGAGTTCTACCAGCACACCCTCATGACGCCGATGTTCAGCCCCGGCGCCAATCCCTTCGGCCCTCCCCCCATCCACCTGGCCGCAGTGGGCGACCTCATGACCGAGGCGGCCGGTGAGAGCGCCGACGGCTGGATCAGCCACGGATTCACCACTCCGAGCTACGTGCGGGAGGTGTCGATGCCCGCCCTCGAGCGCGGGGCGGCCCGAGCAGGCCGCGATCCCCTGGACATCGAGGTGTCGATGCCCGTGTTCATCGTCACCGGCGAAACCGAGGAGGAGATGGCCTCGTCGGCCCAAGCGGCCCGCCAGCAACTGGCCTTCTACGGCTCGACGCCGGCATACCGCCCGGTGCTAGAGCACCACGGCTGGGGCGATGCCCAAGACGAGCTGAACCGCATGTCCAAGCAGGGCCAGTGGGTTGAGATGGCCGACGTGATCGACGACACCATGCTGGGGACCTTCGGCGTGGTGGCCGAGCCCCAGAACCTGGCCAGCGGCGTGGCAGCCAGCTACGGCGGGCTTATCGACCGGATGTCGTTCGGCCACGGTCTCCGGGCCGACGGACCGTGGGGCGAAGTGAGCGAGGCGCTTCGAGCCATTCCGGGCCGTTCACATCATTAGAGCCGCCGCAATAGGGCTGCCCGAATAGGGTTGCACCCGTGGAGACAAACGATCCGTCCGACTTTCACGAGGGGCTGGCCCAGGCCGAAGAGGCCGCCATCAACCCCCACAAGGAGTGGGACCGGGGCCGGGCCGAGTCCCCCGAGGTGCGCGACGACGGCTTCGGCGGGCGCATCCTGAACCTGTACCGCCGCGACCACACCGAGGCGGTGCTGCGCAACAGCGCGGTGTTCTCCACCCGGGTGGTGGCCGAGTCGATGACCCCGTTCATGGGGCCGCTGATGCTGGGGATGGACGGCGACGAGCACACCGCCTATCGGGGGCTGGTGTCTCGGGCGTTCCGGTCATCGGCGCTGGCCCGGTGGGAGACCGAGCTGGTGGCCCCCATCGTCAACGAGCTGCTCGACGGCATCGCCCCTCGGGGGCGGGCCGATCTGGTGGCCGAGCTCACCCAGCGCTTCCCCACCCGAGTGATCGCCGGGATCATGGGGGTGCCGCTGGACGACGCCGACCAGTTCCGGCTGTGGTCCGAGCAGGTGAGCGCCGGGCCTCTCTACCCCGAGGCCGGGCATGCCGCCTCACAAGCGATGCGCGACTACCTCCACCCCATCGTGGAGGACCGTAAGGACAATCCCCAAGACGACTTGATCAGCGACATCATCCACGCCGAGATCGACGGCCAGCGCCTCGACGACGAGCACATCTACGGCTTCTTGCTGCTGTTGATGCCCGCGGGGGCCGAGACCACATCCCGAGAGCTGGGTATCGCACTGACGGCGTTGCTGACCCACGACGGTTGGCTCAATCGGCTCAAGAGCGACTGGTCGCTGCTCGATCAGGTGATCGAGGAGACCCTGCGGTGGGAGAACTCCGCCCCGCTAGCCACCCGAGAGGCCACCGAGGACACCGAGGTGGATGGCTGTCCTATCCCGGCTGGCACCCGGCTGATGATGACCATGACGTCGGCCAACCGGGACGAGCGGGTGTACTCCGAGGGCGACCTCTGGGATCCCGACCGCGAACAGCCCGTGGCCCACATGGCGTTCGGCTGGGGGCGGCACCTGTGCTTGGGCATGCACCTGGCCCGCCTTGAGCTGCGAGTGGCGCTGCCGGCCATCATCGAGCGGCTTCCCGGACTGCGCCTCGATCCCGACACCGATCCGCCGCTCATCCGGGGGGTGGCGTTTCGCGGCCCCGAGGAGCTTCATGTGGTCTGGGACGTCTGAGCGGCTCTGTTGGTAGGCCGCTAGACCACCACGTTTACCAGCTTGGGCGGGCGGGCGATGACCCGTCGGGGCTCGCCGCCGTCTAGGTAGCCCTGCACTCTTTCTGACGCCAGCGCCAGCGCCTCGGCCTCGGCCTCGGCGATGTCGGCGGCCACCTCGATGCGGTCGCGCACCTTGCCGTTCACCTGCACCACCATGGTCACCGTCTCCAGTACCAGCTTGGCCTCATCGGCGGTCGGCCACGGCTCGGTGTGTATGTTGCCGCCCCGGCGCATCTCCCAAAGCTCGGCGCAGATGTGGGGCACCATAGGCGCCATCACCAGCAGCAAAGAGTCGATGGCGAAGGCCAGCGTGTCGTGGTGGGGGCCATCGTCACGCTGCACGTAGCGGTACAGCTCGTTGGTGAACTCCATGCAACCGGCCACCGCGGTGTTGTACGACCAGCGGTCGAATTCCGAGGTGATGCGGTCGATGTGCCGGTGGGTTGCCGCATCGATGGCTTGATCGGCTTCGGAGACAGGGCCGGTGCGGGCCGGGTTGGCCCGTTCGGTGGTTCCGGCAGCCAGCCGCCACAGCCGGCCCAGGAAGCGGGCACAGCCCTCGAGGCCGAAGTCCTCCCAGTCCACGTCCTCGGCGGGGGGCTTCACCTGCAAGATGGCCAGGCGCAGCGAATCAGCGCCGTGGGCGTCGATGATGTCCTCGGGGGCCACCAGGTTGCCCTTCGACTTGGACATCTTCCCCCCGCCCATCCGCACCATGCCCTGGGTGAACAGCCGCTGGAAGGGCTCCCGCAGCCCGGCGGGGGCCACCCCCAGATCAGACAGCGCCCGAGTGAAGAACCGGGCGTACATCAGGTGCAGAATGGCGTGCTCCACCCCGCCGATGTACTGGTCCACCGGCAGCCACCGCTCCAGCGCCTCTTGGCTGAACGGCAGCTCGGAGTTTTGAGGATCGGCGAAGCGCAGGAAATACCAGGAGGAGTCCACGAACGTGTCCATGGTGTCGGTCTCCCGGCGGGCCGGGCCGCCGCAGGAGGGGCACTCGGTGTGCAAGAAGCCGGGGTGGTCCACCAGCGGCGAGCGGCCGGTGGGCATGAAGGCCACGTCGTCGGGCAGCCCCACCGGCAAGTCCTCGTAGGGCACCGGCACGGCCCCGCACGCCTCGCAATACACGATGGGGATGGGGCATCCCCAGTAGCGCTGGCGGGACAGCAGCCAGTCGCGCAGCCGATAGTTCACCTTGCGCTCGCCGATGCCCTGATCTTCCAGCCAGTCGATGGCCGCGGCCTTGGCCTCTTCCATCCACAGTCCGTTCAGCCAGTCGCTGTTGATCGACGGCCCGTCGCCGGTGTAGGCCTCGCCGTCAAATCCCTCGGAGGGCTCCACGGTGCGGATGATGGGCAGGCCGTATGCGGTAGCAAAGTCCCAGTCGCGCTGGTCCTCGCCGGGCACGGCCATGATCGACCCGGTGCCGTAGGTGGTGAGCACGTAGTCGGCCAAAAACAGCGGGATGGGCTGTCCGGTGAACGGGTTCACCACCCGGGTGCCGGTGTCCACCCCCCGCTTGTCGGCCGGGCCCTCTGCCGACAGACGCTCGAATTCGCTGCGCTCACCCACCGCGGCGATGAACGCGTCCACCTCGGCTCGGCGATCCTCGGTCACTAGCTCGGGCACCCGGGCGTGTTCGGGGGACATCACCGCGAATGTCATGCCGAAGCTGGTGTCGGGCCGGGTGGTGAACACCGCAATCCCGTCGATGTCGTCACGGGGATTGCCATCGCCGTCGGCGATGGGCAGGGTGAAGTCGGCTCCCTCGGAACGGCCGATCCAGTTGCGCTGCATGGTCTTGACACGGTTGGGCCAGTCCACGCCGTCAAGGCCCTCCAGCAGCTCCTCGGCATAGGCGATAATTCGGTAGAACCACTGCTCCAGCTCGCGTTGCTGGACCAAGTTGCTGCAACGCTCGCAGGTGCCGTCGCCCAGCACCTGCTCGTTGGCCAACACCGTCTGGCAGCCGGGGCACCAGTTCACCGGGGCGGTGGCCCGGTATACCAAGCCGGCTTCGTAGAACTTCAGGAAGATCCACTGGGTGAAGCGGATGTAGTCGGGGTCGTGGCTGCTGAGTGTGCGGCGCCAGTCGTACACCGCGCCGATGCGGCGCAACGACGACGACAACCGCTCAATGTTGGCGTCGGTGTGGACCCGGGGGTGGGTACCGGTCTTGATGGCGGCGTTCTCGGCGGGCAGGCCGAAGCTGTCGAAGCCGATGGGCGACAGCACACCGTCGCCCTGCATGGTGCGGTAGCGCACCAGCAGGTCCCCGAACGTGTAGTTGCGGACGTGGCCGATGTGGGCTGGCCCGCTGGGATAGGGGTACATGCTCAGCACGTAGTACGGCGGCCGGGGATCGTCGTTGTCGATGTCGTAGGTGGCGTCGTCAACCCAGCGCTGCTGCCATTTGGGCTCGATAGCCGCTGGGTCGTAGCCGTCCATCGCCGCTAAATCTACCGAGCCTCCGCCAACGGCCAATAACCGTTATCCCATGTGGGTCAACCCTAAGACGGCTGGTAAAGTTCCCCCTTCGCGGGGCTGTAGCTCAGTTGGCTAGAGCGCTTGCATGGCATGCAAGAGGTCGTGGGTTCGAGTCCCATCAGCTCCACCATGTGATGTGTCAGGACATCGGAACGTTGTGAACCTGCGCGGGTGAATCACCCTGGGTTCTGTGGAGGCTCTGTTCCTTGAGAGGATGGAGCTATGCCAAATCATGGGAGGTATCCCGCCGAGCTGCGTGAGCGGGCGGTGAGGATGGTGCTGGACAACGAGCGGCTTCACGGTTCGCAGTGG